>CAZMMH010000032.1:0-5568 GCA_964567315.1 uncultured Gammaproteobacteria bacterium | reverse complement strand
TGGCGGCAATGCCCTCCGCCTGCGCGACCTCACGCGCGACCAGATAGAGTCGGCCGACCAGCTCCGCGTCGGCGGCGGCGAGGTCGTTGAGGGTGGAGATGTGGCGCTTGGGAATGACCAGGATGTGCACCGGTGCCTGCGGTGCGATGTCGCGGAAGGCCAGAACCTGTTCGTCTTCGTAGACCTTGTCCGGCACGATGTCGCCGGCGGCCATCCTGCAGAACAGACACTCCCCGGCAGTCGAACCGGTCGGCCTCACTGGCTCCCGCAGGCGCTGCCGCAGCCACTACCGCCAGAGCCCTTCAGGCGCTCGAACAGGTCGGCAGGCAGGCGTCCCCCCTCGAGAAAACCGCTGCCCTTGACGCGCAGGCCATCGAAGCCATTGTTGTGGAAGCGGATATCGAGCAGGGCGGGGTCGTTGACGTTGCTGCTGCCGTCGGGATGGACGGCGAGGGGATGGTAGTCGGAGTTGAGATGAAGGCCGTAGCTTGAACCCTCCCGGGTTTGCGACCCGCCGCCAAAGGGCTGTTTCCAGTAGAGCATCGCGGCGGCGCCCGACTGGCTGTCCAAGGGGCTGCTCCCCAGAACACCGCCGGCAAGCACCGGCATCGAGGCCAGCGCGAGAAGGCTGAAAAGAAACATGGCGTTCCGGCTCATACTGGTGTCCCCCAACAAGCCGCGCGAGTCGCTATTCGCCGAAAACTAGCGAACTCCGGGGGTTACGTCAAGCCAGTGTACCGTTTCATCCTCAGGCGTAGGTGTCGAGGCGGGAGCCTGGCGGCGTCCCGCCCTCTCCGCCCAGCGCCTCGGTGTTCCGGTACTGGGCCGCAGCGCCCTGGGCCGACCCCCGGGGCGGTGGCGAGCCCGGGGCCTGGGGATTGTGGTCGGCCTGGGCCTGCAGCCGCGCCTGGGCCAGGGCATCGCCGATGCGCCGGTCGCTGGCCGCCCGCAACACCTCGCCCTGCAGCACCCGCTCGGCCGGGACCTGGGTTACACTCTCGCTGCCGGCCCCGCCCCCATTGACCGGCACGCGAGGCACACCGGAATCCCGGCGCAAGCTCTCCGGTGAGGGGGGATACGGCAGAATGCTGGAGCGAATTTCCATCGGGTGCCCTCAACTGCACCAGACAGTATATTGAAAGATACACCGGCCCCGGCAAGTCCCGCCGGCATCGACGGCCGCCACAAGCTGTCAACATGCTTTCAAAACAGTGTCCAGCTACCGACACTGCAAGAAAAAAGGACTTGGGGAAACTGGCCACGATGGCAGCCAAATCGGCACACAGGGAGGGAAAGCCGGTACGACCGGCGCGGGAGGCCGTGCGCCTGGCCCTGATCTACGCCCTCCTGGCGGCCGCCTGGATCGTCGTCACCGACCTGCTCACCAGCGAACTGGTCCCCGCACCTGGTGGCAGCGGCACGGTGCAGCTGGTCAAGGGATTGATGTTCGTGGCCGTCACGGCCGGCATCCTGATGTTCATCGTCCGGCGCCAACTGCAGCGGGCGGCGGCGCTCGAGGAGGAGGCCCGCGCCCTCTCCTACTTCCGCGAAAGCGTCATCGACAACGCCAACATCTGGATCAACGTGCTGGGGCCCGACGGCACGGTAACGGTGTGGAACAAGGCGGCGGAAACGCTCAGCGGCTACAGCCGGGACGAGGTCATCGGCGATCCCCAGCTGTGGGAAAAGCTCTACCCCGACCAGGCGGAACGGGAGCGGATCACCGAGAAGGTGGCGGAGATCCTGCGCAACGAGACCGAGGTGGAAGGCTTCGAGACCACCATCCGGCGCAAGGACGGCGACCTGCGCACCATCGCCTGGAATTCACGCGCCTTCTTCGACGATAGCGGGCGCCTGATCGGCTCCATCGCCATCGGCCGCGACATGACCGAGCGGCGCCGCACCGAACGGGCCCTCGGTGAACGTGAACGGCAGCTGGCCACGTTGATGTCCAACCTGCCGGGACTGGCCTACCGCTGCCGCAACGACCGGCGCCGGAGCATGCTGTTCGTCTCCGACGGCTGCCGTTCGCTCACCGGCTACGCGCCGGAGCAGCTGGTGAACGACGCCGAACCGGCCTACGGCGAGCTGATCAATCCGGAGGACGACGAGCGCAGCTGGCTGGAAACCCAGCGGGCCATCGCCGCCAACGCCCCCTTTGCCCTCGAATACCGCCTGCGCCGTGCCGACGGCACGGAGCGCTGGGTCTGGGAGCAGGGCCGCGTGGTCGAGGGAGACGCCGAGGACGCGGTGCTCGAGGGCATCGTCATCGATATCGACGACCGCAAGTTCATGGAGGGCGAGCTGGCCAAGCTGGCGACCCACGACCCCTTGACCGGGGTCTACAACCGGCGCGAGCTGGAGCAGCAGCTGGGTCACGAGCTGGACCGCGCCGAGCGCTACGACCGCCCGCTGTCAATTCTCTGGCTCGACCTGGACCACTTCAAGAACATCAACGACACCCTCGGCCACCGGGCCGGCGACGAGGTGCTGCGCGCGATCTGCCAAATGCTGGAGCAAAATGTCCGCAAGGCCGATTACGTCGCCCGCTACGGCGGCGAGGAGATCATCGTGGTCCTGCCGGAAATGGACCCGCAGGGCGCGGCAGAGATGGCCGAACGGCTACGCCAGGTGATCGCGGAACGGGAGATCCCGCTGAACGACGGCCGCCAGGCCCGCATCACCGCCTCCATCGGCGTCGCCAGTCACCCCCTGCACGGCAGCAACATGGACCAGTTGCTGGCCAGCGCCGACGCGGCGATGTATCAGGCCAAGCGCAACGGCCGCAACCGGGTGTGCGTCGGCGCTACGGCCGCGCGCGCCTGAAGGCGCCCTCTCAGAGCTCGCGGCGCCCGGCGAAGGCGTGCATCAGGGTGCCGCCGTCGATGTATTCCAGCTCCCCGCCGACCGGTACGCCGTGGGCGATACGGGTCGCGCGCACGCCGCGCTCCCGTGCCAGCTCGCCGATATAGTGGGCGGTGGCCTCGCCCTCGACGGTGGGATTGGTGGCGACGATGATTTCGCTCACCTCGCCGCTGTCCAGCCGGGCCTCCAGTTGATCGAGGCCGAGCTCCTGCGGACCGACACCGTCCAGCGGCGACAGATGCCCCATCAGCACGTAGTAGAGGCCGCGATAGCTGCCGGTGGCCTCCACCGCCAGCACATCGGCCGGACTCTCCACCACGCACAGCTGGCCGCGGTCACGTCGCTCGCTGGCACAGATCGGGCAGACCTCGCGCTCGCTCAGGGTATGGCACTGGGCGCAATGACCGACCCGCTCCACCGCCTCCAGCAGCGCCTCGGCCAGGCGGCGGGCGCTGTCCCGTTCGCGCTCCAGCAGATGGTAGGCCATGCGCTGGGCGCTCTTCGGCCCGACCCCGGGCAGCACCCGCAGGGCCTCCATCAGGCGGCCGATCAGCTCTTCGGCCATGGCTTCAGAACGGCATCTTGAAACCGGGCGGCAGCTGCATTCCGCCCATCACCCCGGACATGCGCTCCTGACTCTCGCTCTCGAGGCGGTGCACCGCATCGTTCATCGCCGCGGCGATCAGGTCCTCGAGCATCTCCTTGTCGTCGCCCATCAGGCTGGGGTCGATCTCCACCCGGCGCACCTCGTGCTTGCCGGTGATCAACACCTTGACCATACCGCCGCCGGATTCTCCGGTGACCTCCATGCGGGCAATCTCCTCCTGGGCCTTCTGCATATTGGCCTGCATCTGCTGGGCCTGCTTCATCATGTTGCCGAGTCCGCCTTTCATCGTATTCACCGTCTTTCACAGGTTGCTGGTCATATGCCGCGACCGGGCCGCGGCTGCTTCACAGATCGATCGGCTGCACCTGGTCCAGTACCAGGCGCGCGTCGAACAGGCGCTTGAGCTCCTGCACGTTGTGGTCGTTCTCCAGGGCCGCCACCGCCTCTGCCTGGCGTTCTCCCTTCTCCCGCGCCGCCCGCTGCGCCGGAGTCTCCTCGGCGGGTGCCTCGACCCGGATCTCCAGGCGCGCGGCGGTACCGAGATATTCGCCCAGGGCGCCCTTCAGACGCTGCTCCACGTTGGGGCTGCGCAGGTGCTCACTGACCGGGTCGAGCTGCAGCGCGACCAGGTCGCCCGCCCGTTGCAGAAACACGCAGTTGGCCGCCAGGTGCAGCGCGGCACCGCTCAGGCCCAGGGCTTGGACCACCTCGGCCCACTCCCGCTGCGGCGGCAGCAGGCCGCCTGCGTCGCTCTCCTCGTCGGCGGCGGCCGGCGGCGGTGAAGCGGCAGCAGGCGTCGACGCCTCCCGCGGCGTGTTGCGAACCGGAGCCGGCGGCGGCGATGGCGGCGGTGAAGCGGGGCCGCGCCCGCCCTTTTCTCCCATGGCACGCGAAAGCGCCTCGCGCGCGCTGCCGGGACGTCCGGCGGGCGCAGCAGGCCGCGCCGCCGGGGCCGCGGCAGCAGCAGGCGCCGGGCGCGCCGCCGGGCCGGGCGCCGGCGACGCCGCGGCGGCAGACGGGGCCCCATCGGGGGTGAAGGCCAGCATGCGCAGCAGGGCCATCTCGAAACCGCCGCGGGCGTCCGGCGCCAGGGGCAGATCGCGCCGGCCCAGCAGGCCGATCTGGTAGTAGAGCTGCACCTCCTCGGGCGCCATCCGCACGGCCAGGGCCATGACCGGCTCGCGGTCGCCCAGGCTGTCGTCGATCGCCTCGGGCACCATCTGGGCCAGGGCCACCCGGTGCAGGGTCGAAAGCATCTCACCGAGCAGCGCGCCCCAGTCGGGGGAGAACTCCGCCACCTGCCCGACCCGTTCCAGCAAGGCCCCGGCGTCGCCACCGGCCAGGGCCTCCAGCAGGTTGAGTACGTGCTCCTGCTCGATGGTACCGAGCATCATGCGCACCTCGGCCTCGCTCACCTCACCGCCACCGAAGGCGATCGCCTGGTCGAGCAGGCTGAGGGCGTCACGCATGGAACCGTCGGCGGAGCGCGCCACCAGCTGCAGCGCCGGCCCGGCATAGGCGACCCCCTCGGCCTTGAGAATGTGTTCCAGATGCTCCGCAATGCGGTTCACCGGCAGCCGTTTGAGGTTGAACTGCAGGCAACGCGAGAGGATGGTCACCGGCAGCTTCTGCGGATCGGTGGTCGCCAGCAGGAACTTCACGTGGGGCGGCGGCTCCTCCAGGGTCTTGAGCAGGGCGTTGAAGCTGTGGGCGGAGAGCATGTGCACCTCGTCCACCAGGTAGACCTTGTAGCGGCCGCGGGTGGGGGCGTACTGCACGTTTTCCAGCAGTTCGCGGGTGTCCTCGACCTTGGTCCGCGAGGCCGCGTCCACCTCGATCAGGTCGACGAAACGCCCCTCGTCGATCTCGCGGCAGGCGCTGCACTCGCCGCAGGGTTTGGAACTGACCCCGGTCTCGCAGTTGAGGGACTTGGCCAGAATGCGCGCGATGGTGGTCTTGCCGACGCCCCGGGTGCCGGTGAAGAGGAAGGCGTGGTGAACCCGGTCGTTGTCCAGCGCGTTGATCAGGGCGCGGAGCACGTGCTCCTGCCCCACCAACTCGCTGAAGGTGCGGGGCCGCCACATACGGGCGAGGAC
>CAZMMH010000031.1:0-12679 GCA_964567315.1 uncultured Gammaproteobacteria bacterium | reverse complement strand
CCTGCACCGTCTCCTTGCCCAGCCCGCCGCCCCCTTCCGCGAGGCCCTGGTGGTGCGCGAGGTGCGCCGGCTGCTGGATGAGGCGGCCGTACCGCATTTCGCCGACCCCCACGGCAACATCGTGGTCGGCGTGGCCGATGCCGCGGCCTATCGGACGCTGCTGGCCCGTCGCAGCCGCGAGCCGGTGCGGCTGTTCATCGCCCACATGGATCACCCCGGCTTTCACGTCACCCGGCGCCTGGCGCCGGAGCGCCTGGCCCTGCGCTGGTACGGCGGCTCGCCGCTGAAACACCTGGCCGGCGCCGAGGTGTGGCTGGCCGACGGCGAAGAGGAGGTGGCGCGGGGTCGGCTGGCGGTACCCCGGCTGCACAAGAGTGGGCGGATGCTGGAGCGGGCCGAACTGTTGCTCGAGGCCCCGCTGCCGTCCGGTGTGCGTCTGCGCCGGCTTTACGGCGGTCTCGGCTTCGGTGCGCCGGTGCGCAAATGTGGGCAGAGGCTCTACGCCCGGGCCGCCGACGACCTGGTGGGAGTGTTCGCCATCATCGAGACCGCGCGCCGGCTGTTCGCTGGCCGGCGGCGGTCGCCGCCGCCCTTTCTCGGCCTGTTGAGCCGGGCCGAGGAGGTGGGCTTCGTCGGCACCGTCGCCCACCTGGAGCTCGGCTGGCAGCGGCGCGCCGCGCGGCCGCTGCTGGCGGTCAGCCTGGAGGCCTCGCGGACCCTGGTCGGGGCGGAGTTGGGCAAGGGGCCGGTGGTCCGCCTCGGCGACCGGCGCACGGTCTTCGACGCCGGCGGGCTGCAGGTGCTGACGGAACTGGCCGGCCGGCTGCTGCCGGGGGCGCACCAGCGCCGGCTGATGGACGGCGGCGCCTGCGAGGCGACCGCGGCCACCGCCTGGGGCCTGCCCACGGTGGCCATGTCGGTGCCGCTCGGCAATTACCACAACCAGGGCTTCGAGGGGGCGCCGGGCTATCCCGCCAACGGCGGTCCGGCACCGGAGTTCGTGCATCTGGACGACGTGGCCGGCCTGTTGAGCCTGTGCCGCGGGCTGCTGGAGCGTGGTCTGCCATGGACCGACGCCTGGGCCGGCCAGCGGCAACGGCTGACGGAGAATCGGGACCGGTACACCCGCCAGCTTACGGAACGGTGACGCCGGCAAGGCAGGTTGAAACCACTGAAGACAGCGAAAAGGCGGGTGGTTGGGTGGAAGCCGTCGGTGTAGCACCGTTGGCGATTCAGGTCGGCCAAGCCGCCACCGCTTCGGGGTGTGGGATTTTTCGGTGTCTTCAGTGGCTTCGGCGGTTCCAAGGTTTCTTGGATCCTTCCGAATCACGGCACACCGGGCGTTCTTGCGGCCGTGGTCGGCGCCACGCGTGCAGGTGGGATCAGCCGGCTTCGTTGACGTTGGGACCGAGGCGGCTTTCGACGAAGGCGCGCATCGCCGCCTCCAGGGCGCTGCCGCCCTGGCAGTTGGTCTGGGGCGCGACCGAGGCGGTCCACTCGTCGTTGCCCTCCCACTCCCAGTTGAGTTCGACCTTGGCTTCCTCGATGATCGGGCCGGCCTGGGACCAGAAACGGCTCGGTGCCCAGGCGCGTGGCGGTACACCCGGCGCCGCCACATAGCACAGCTCGCCCCGTTCCGAGCGGAACGTCTCGATGCCTTTGGCCCGGGCCACCCAATAGTCGAGCAGCGGGCCGCTCAGTTCGCTGGTCTTCATCGTTCGGAAACGGGACGCCACGGCAGCCATGGTTCGATCGTAGTCTAGTTGCAGCCCCGGCGGGCGGGGTCAAGCAGGTTATCGGAAGGGCGGGGGAATTCTTGATCGGCCCCGGGGGCGTTCAGTCGTCGCCCATGGGCGGGGCCTCGCGCTCCTCGCGCAGCAGCGCCTCGGCCTCCAGCTGGTGCTTGGCGAAGACCATCTTGACCAGGCACTCCTCACCGCTGGGGATCTGGGCCCGCAGCTCGCGGGAGGCGTTGCGCGCCTCCTGGTAGGCTGCATGGCTGGCGACGAATTCGAGCTTCTTCGGGGGGCGGATCTTGAACACGAAATAGGGCATGGTCGCTCCGTCGGATCACGGCTGTTTGCAGGGCTCGGCGCATTCTAGCGGGCCCCACGGGTCGGCGCAAAACCCCGCACCGACGTCCCGGGAATGGGCGAAAACCTTGCCGCGAGAGGGGCTTGCTGGCGACGCCCCGGTCACCTGTTGTAGCATGCCCCGATTCATTGGCGCTGCGGCGCCGCCGATCCGCGGGCCCCGGCCTGCACCGTCACGGACATTCCCATGAGCGAGCAAGAGTTGACCAAGGAGGAGCAGATCCTCCGTTCGGTGAAGGGCATCGTCACCCAGGTGATCAAGGAGACCGCCACCCCGCCGGGCATGAGCCACCCTCTGAGCGAGGAAACCATCAAGGCAATGCGCGAGTGTCTGCTGCTGATCTCGATCCGCGAGCAGGAGCTGGCGCGGGAACACGGGCGCAGCATGGACATGCGGCCGCGCTACCGCGATGAGCCGGTCAAGCCCAACGAGGCGGTGGTGGTGCCCCTGCACAAGAGCGGGCTCAAACCTTCGGACGACTGAAGCGGGCGCCGTTTTCCATGAGCAAGACCAATCCCAGTGCCTACGAGCTGCTCGGCGGCGAGGCGGGCGTCCGCGCCCTGGTGGACCACTTCTACCGCATCATGGACACCACGCCGGAGGTCGCGCACATTCGCCGGATGCACCCCGACGATCTCTCGGGTTCCGGCGACAAGCTATTCATGTTCCTCTCCGGCTGGTTCGGCGGGCCGCAACTCTACGCCGAGAAGTTCGGCCACCCGCGCCTGCGCCAGCGGCACATGCCGTTCGCCATCGGCGAAGCGGAGCGCGACCAGTGGATGCTGTGCATGGAGCGCGCCCTGGAGGCGGCGGGTGTTGCCTCCGAGTTGAAGGCGAAGCTGCTCGAGGCCTTCTTCCGCACCGCGGACTTCATGCGCAACCGCACCGCCGTCGGCGGCTCGTCGTTCCAGATCGTCAGTCAGTAACCCGATTGCTCGGCGTGCCCGCGAGCCAGGCACGCACGTTGGCCGCGACCCCGTCGAGCAGCCGCTGGCGCGCCTCGCGGCTGGCCCAGGCGACGTGGGGGGTGACGATCAGCTTGGGCAGTTCCCGGACCAGCAGGGGGCTGCCGTGCTGAGGCGGTTCTTCCTCCAACACGTCGATACCGGCGCCGCCCAGGCGCCCGGCACCCAGCGCCTCTGCCAGCGCCGCCTCGTCGACGATGCCGCCGCGCGCGGTATTGATCAGCAACGCATCCGGCTTCATCAAGGCCAGTTCGTCCGCACCGATCAGGCCGCGGGTCTGCCCGGTCAACGGGCAGTGCAGGCTGAGCACGTCCACCTCCCGCAGCAGTGTTTGCAGCGGCACCCGCCCGGGACGGGTGTCGCCAGCGCCGGCCCGCGCGGCGATTCGCACCCGCATGCCGAAGCACTCGGCGGTCCGTGCCACTGCCCGGCCCAGTTCGCCGTGGCCGACGATGCCCAGGGTCAGGCCGCCCAGTTCGCGCATCGGGTAGTCGAGCAGGGTGAAGTGGGGGCTGGCGGCCCAGGCCCCGGCGGCTACCGCCTGCCGGTGTTCGCCCAGGCGACGGGTCAGGCCCAGGATCAGGGCGAACACATGTTGTACCACCGAGGGGGTGGCATAGGCGCGCACGTTGCACACCTCGATACCGCGGGCGCGCGCGGCCTCCAGGTCGATGTTGTTGGTGCCGGTGGCGGCCACGCAGATGAGGCGCAGCGCCGGGGCCGCGGCCAGGGCCGCGGCGTCCAGCACCACCTTGTTGCTTACCGCCACGGCGGCCTCCGCCAGGCGCGGGCCCAGCTCCTCCGGGCGGGTCTGGGCATGCATCTCCCAGCGGGGCAGGGTGGCGGTCAGAGCCCCGAAGTCGAGGTCCTGGCGGTCGAGGGATTCACGGTCCAATAACACGCCGAGCATGCGCGGCCCTTCCTCTGGTGGCGATTGGCTTTCCCCGTATACTAGTCGGGATAATTTTCACCCGGCCAGTACAACAAGAAGAGGTCCTCCATGGAGATCAACACCACCCGCTTCGGCCTGCAGCAGGTCAACCCCGAGTCAGTGATCGAATTTCCCGAGGGGCTTCCAGGGCTGGAGGGCAACACCCGTTTCCAGCTGTTTCACCAGGGCGATGACCCGGCGCTGCATTACCTGCAGTCGCTGGACGACGCCGACCTGACCCTCGGCGTCGCCGATCCCGCGCGTTTCGGTATCGCCTACGAGTTTTCGCTCGACGACCGGGAGATGGGGTTGCTCAAGGCGACGCCGGAGAGTCCGCTGCTGGTGTTGGTGATTCTCTACCTGGCGGGCCAGCCCGGCGGCGAGGAGATTACCCCGCAGGGCTACGGTCCGGTGCGCGGCAACCTGCGCGGACCGTTGGTGATCAATCCGGAGCAGCGCCTCGGGGTACAGAAGCTTATCGGCAAGCTGGGCTTCACCACGGTGCTGCAAGAGATCGACTGAAGGCGGCCGCCATGGCCCAGGCGATCCGCTTTCGGCTGGCCATTTCGGCGGACAAGTACCTGCGCTTCTATGCCGGCCAGGCGCGCAGCGTGGTGGCCCGTTCCCACGACGGCCGCCGGGTACAGTTTCCCGCCGGCGCCCTGCGCCGGTTCGTCAGCCGCGACGGCGTCCACGGCGAATTCGAGCTGCGCTTCGACGACGACAACAAGCTGATCGACCTGTTCCGGATCGGCAATTAGCGTGCGCCGTGTTCGGCGGCGTTCCGCCGGAGGTTCAAGAAGAAAGATTCAAGGAACCACCGAAGACACCGAAAGATCAACGGAGGGTTGGCGACCGCGGCGTCCTTCCGACAGCCCGGCGGCTGCCCCAGCGCAACCGACATACACGTGGCTTCTTTCGGTGTCTTCGGTGCCTGCAGTGGTTGCTTTGTTCTGCCAGCGATAGCTACGGCTCCCGCCGGCTGTCGACGCCGCGCTCCAGCTCACCGCTCAGGCGCAGCTCGCGCTTGAGGATTTTCCCGGTGGCGTTCTTGGGCAGCTCATCCAGGAAGAATATCTTGCGCGGGATCTCGTGGCGGCCCAGGTGTTCGCGGCACCACTCCTTCACCGCCACGCTGTCGGCCTGCATGCCCTCCTTGAGGGAGACGAAGGCCACCGGGATCTCGCCGTGCAGCGCGTGGGGTTCGCCCACCACCGCTGCCTCGCGCAGGGGCGGAAAGCGGTAGAGCACCTCCTCGATCACCCGCGGATAGACGTTCATGCCGTTGACGATGATCATGTCCTTCTTGCGGTCGACGATGAAGAAGTAGCCGTCGTCGTCCTGGTGACCGATGTCGCCGGTGCGGAACCAGTCGCCGAAGAAACTCTCGGCGGTCTCCTCGGGCCGGTTCCAGTAGCCCTTCATCACGTTGGGCCCGCGCACGCAGATCTCGCCGTTCTCGTTGCGCGGCAGTTCCTGGCCGGCGTCGTCGAGGATCTTCATCTCCACCCGCGGAATCGGCAGGCCCACGGAGGCCGACTTGCGTACGCCGCCGATGGGGTTGACGCAGGTGACCGGGCCGCACTCCGTGGGGCCGTCGCCCTCGTAGACCGGGATGCCGAAGCGCTCCTCGAAGCGGCGCATCACCTCCACCGGCATGGCCGCGCCGCCGGAGACGCAGAAGCGCAGGGGCGCGAGCTTGGCCGCCGCCTCGTCGGAAAGGTGCAGCAGCACGTTGTACATGCTGGGCACGCCGAGGAAGATGGTGGCACTGCTGGCGTCGATCGCCTCGGCCACCAGGCCCGGCTCGAAGCGGGGCACCGGGACGAAGCTGAGCCCGTGCAGCAGGGGCAGCAGCATGCCCACGGTGGCGGCGAAGGCGTGGAACATGGGCAGCACCACCAGCAGGGCGTCGTGACCCGGGGTCAGGTCGAGAAACTCCATGACGCTGGCGGCGTCCGCGGCCAGGTTGCCGTGGGTCAGCATGGCGCCCTTGGGGTGGCCGGTGGTGCCCGAGGTATAGAGGATCACCGCCACGTCCTCGGCGGGGTCGAGGTCGAGTTGCGGTGCCGGCTCGGCGGTCGCCAGCAGGGCCGGCCAGGCGGTGTCCCCGGCGATTGCCGGGTCCGGGCCGATGCAGGCGCGCAGGGCGATGCTGTCGCCGGCGTCGTCCAGGGCGCGTACCTTGTCGGCCATCACCGGGTGATAGAGCAGGGCCTTCACGCCGGCGTCGGCGACGATGTACTCCACCTCTTTCGGATTGAGCAGCAGGTTGAGGGGCACCACGGTCGCCCCTGCCTTGAGGATGCCGAAATAGGCGATGGCGAACTCGGCACAGTTGGGGCAGTAGAGGGCGACCCGTTCGCCGCGGGCGACCCCGGCCGCGGTGAGCCAGGCCGCGACGCGGTCGGAATCCCGGTCGAACTGCACGAAGCTGACGGGGTTCGGCTCGCAGCGGATCGCAATCCGGTCGGCATGGCGGGCCGCGGCCGCGCGCACGAGGGTCGGCAGGTCCTGCACGGCGTGACTCATTCGGATTCCCCGCTCGTTATGGTTATGCCGGGGATTATACCGACGCCTAGGCGAGCCAGCCGAACCACAGGGGCAGGGTGAACATGCTCAGGGCGGTGCTGAGGGTGACCGCGGCCGCGTAGAGGCCGGAGTCGAGGCCGTAGCGGTCGGCCAGGACGATGCCGAGGACCATGGTCGGCATGGCCGCCTCCAGCACCACCGCCGTGCGGACCCCGTGGACCATGTCGAGGTGGGTGGAGAGCCACCAGACGACAAGCGGGGTGAGCAGCAGCTGCACCACCATCACCGGCAGCAGGCGCACCAGCATGCCGCGATGCCAGGTGTCCCAGCGCAGGCCCATGCCGAGGGCCACCAGCATCAGCGGTATCACGCCGTTGCCAAGCATGTCGAGCAGGCCCTTCAGCGCATCGGGGAAGGGCACCTGGAAGGCATTCAGCAGCACCGCCGCCAGGGCCGCCCACAGCGGCGGGACCTTGAGCAGGGCGCGCAGCACGTGCTCCTCCTCGTCGTGGTCGCCGTGGGCACGGGCGATGACCACGCCGAGGCTGAGCAGCAGGGGGGTGCAGGAGAAGAGATCGTACTGGATCGCGATGCGGCTGGCCCAGTCGCCGAGGCTCTGCTGCAGCACCGGCAGGCCCAGGTAGGTGGCGTTGGGGAAGGCGGTGGCGAGGATCATCGCGCCGGCGGCGGCGCGCGGGGCGTGGACCAGGCGGAACCAGGCCCAGGCGCTGAGCAGGCCGACGGCGATGCCTACGGTGGCCAGGCCGGCGATGCGCAGGGATTCGCCGCCCAGGGGCGCGATCCAGAGGACCTTGAGTACCAGCGCCGGCAGCAGCAGCACGTAGACCAGGCTGGTCAGGGAGTGGCGCATGCCGTCGGCGTCGAGACCGAGCGGGCGCAGGGCCCGCCAGGCGACGCCGCAGACGATGAGCGCCGCCATTTGGATCAGGACGGTGAGCATCGGTGTGCCTGCATTCGGGGTCGGCCGGGCAGTGTGCCGCAATCGTGGCGGGCTCGCCAGTCCGCGCCTGTGGCGCCGCCAGAGGCGTAGCCACCAGGCGGGTTCGATGCGGTCCAGCCGGTGGCCGTGCCGGTAAACGGCCGAAAGGCGTCAGCCGCGTTCGTTGCCGAGGTGGAGTCTGCGGCGCAGGCGGCTCGCGTGGGTGTCGACGGTGCGGGTCGGGATGGCGCTGGCATGGCCCCAGACACTGGCCAGCAGCTGGCTGCGGGAGAGCGCCCGCCCGGGGTTGCGGAACAGGAAGCTGGCGAGATCAAACTCCTTCCGGGTCAGCGCCAGGGCGCGGCCGTCGAGGGTGATAGGGCGGCCACGGAGGTCGATCCGCCAGGGTGAGGCGTCGAGCAGAACGTGGCCCGCCGGGGCACCCAGGGCCCCGCGGCCGAGGGGTTTGACCACGCAGTCGTCGGCGCCGCTCGCCAGGATGCGGACGATATCCTCGCCGTCTTGGCGTGTGGTGACGAAGAGCACCGGGATCGGCCAGTCGACACGTTCCCGTACCCGGCGCACCACCTGCTCGCCCCCGATGTCCGGGGGGGGGGGCACGATGGATCATCAGCAGATCGAGGCTTTCGTGGCCGAGGGCCTGGATCGGCATGGCGCCCTTGCGGAAGCGGTGGCACTCGTGGCCCCCGCCTGCCAGCCAGGAACGTTCGAGCGCCGCGGCTTCCCGGTCGTGTTCCGGCAGGGCGATGCGCACTGATGGTGTCCTGAAGGCGGGGTGGCAGGGGCAGGTCAAGTCTGGCTGCAAATCGGCGGCTGCAAGGGGCGGAGCATGAATGTGCGCCAGTCGACAGACAAAGCCCGCAGGAGCGTCTACGCTTTGTCTCGAGCTTCTTGTTCTGTCTGGGTATCTACAGGGCATTTGACCGGCGGTAACGCCGGTTTTTTTTGTCCAAAATCGCCCCAAAGTAGTGCATCTTCCGTCCATATGAACCAACTTCGGGCGCTATTGCGTCTTCGAAGCGCACAATATTGGTGCTAACTCATTGATTGCTCGTCGCTAATGGTGCAGGCATGTTTTCTGCTAGCGATAACCGGTCTTGATGTCTGTAACCGAGGGAAACGCGCGGATGAGTAACCTGAAGGATGGAAGTGACGTCCTGTTTGTCCTGCTGGGCGCCATAATGGTGCTTGCAATGCACGCCGGTTTTGCCTTTTTGGAGCTCGGTACGGTGCGTTCGAAGAACCAGGTGAATGCACTGGTGAAGATCATCACCGACTTCGCCGTATCCACGATTGCCTACTTTTTCGTCGGCTATTCGGTCGCCTACGGCATCGATTTTCTCCGCGGGGCGGATCATCTGGGCGCCCATAACGGTTACCAGCTGGTGAAGTTCTTCTTTCTGCTGACCTTTGCCGCCGCGATTCCGGCGATCGTATCGGGTGGTATTGCCGAGCGGGCCAAATTTTATCCCCAGTTGGTTGCGACCTTTTTCCTGGTGGCCATTGTCTACCCCTTCTTCGAGGGTATTGCCTGGCACGACAATTTCGGTGTGCAGGCCTGGATCCTGGCCACCTTCGGGGCGAAGTTCCACGATTTCGCCGGCTCGGTGGTGGTCCATGCCGTCGGCGGCTGGGTCGGCCTCGCCGCCGTGCTCCTGATGGGCCACCGCCACGGCCGTTATGGTCGGGACGGCCAGATTTCGGCCCATCCGCCGTCCAACATTCCCTTCCTGGCACTTGGCGCCTGGGTCCTCAGCGTCGGTTGGTTCGGCTTTAACGTGATGTCGGCGCAAAGCCTGGAGGGGGTGAGCGGTCTGGTGGCGGTCAATTCGCTGATGGCCATGGTTGGCGGTATCCTGGCGGCGCTTTTCGCCGGCCGTAACGACCCGGGCTTCATTCATAACGGCCCTCTCGCCGGCCTGGTGGCGGTCTGCGCCGGTTCCGACGTGATGCATCCCGTCGGTGCCCTGGTCACCGGAGCGATCGCCGGCGGGATGTTCGTCTGGCTCTTTACCCTGACCCAGAACCGCTGGCGCATCGACGACGTGCTGGGTGTATGGCCACTGCACGGGCTGTGCGGCGTGTGGGGCGGAATCGCCGCCGGCATCTTCGGTCTGAAGGCCTTGGGCGGCACCGGCGGCGTGAGTTTCGGTGCGCAGTTGGTCGGTACTGCGCTCGGCGTCGCCATCGCCTTCGGCGGCGGCCTGGTGGTATACGGCGCCCTGAAGGCCACGGTCGGCCTGCGCCTGACTCAGGAAGAGGAGCACCAGGGAGCCGACCTCAGTATCCACAAGATCAGCGCTACGCCACCATACGAATAGGCCGTGCCCGCTGGGCACGGCAATGTTGAATCTTGAATCGTGAATGTTGAATGGAGCTGGGGCGCTTGGCGCCCCGCTCTTTTCTTTACCGTATTGCGGCCTCGGGCGGCAGCCCACGACCGGATCCGCATCGGCTACCCGCCGTTCCCTGCGGCGAGGAAGAGATTATGGCTGCGTGGAAGGTTGTGCGCGTAGCGCACACCTCAATTCAAAATTGAGCATTCACGATTGCGTTTCATTTCGTCGTGAGTACGTACACCCCGTTCCACTCACCCGGCGCCGGGGGCTGCAGTAGCAGGCCGTCGATCCGTTCGCGGTAGATGCGGTAGAGCTTGGTCCGTGGGCAGCGCTCGCCCAACCGGGTGTAGCTGAGCCGCGCCTGCTCGAATTCGCCGGCGACGTAATGGGCAAAGGCGGCCTCGTTCAGCTGCATCTCTTCCAGCAGCTCCGGCGTCGCCGCGGAGCGTGGGCAGATGGGTTCGAAAATGGTCACCGGCTCGGTCTTGCCCTTGACCCGCACCAGGTCCAGCTGGCGGAAGACGAAGCGCGCGTCAAGCTCGCGACGCGTCTCCTCGCCGACGATCAGCCCCACCCCATACACCTTGGTCAGCCCTTCCAGGCGGGAGGCGAGGTTCACCGAGTCGCCCAGCACGGTGTAGGCGCGCCGATAGGTCGAGCCCATGTCGCCGACGTTCATGGTGCCGGTGTTGATACCGACTCCGATGTGTATCTGCGGCAGGCCGAGACGTTCGAATTCCGGCCGCAGTTCCTCGGTCCTGGCCAGCATCGCCAGGGCCGCCTCGATGGCGTGGGCCTTGTGCGCGGGATCGGCCAGGGGCGCGCCCCAAAAGGCCATGATCATATCGCCGACGTATTTGTCGATGGTCCCCTGATGATCGAAGATGATCCGGGTCATGTGGGTGAAGTAGAGGTTGAGCATGTCCTTGAGTTCGGTCGGGCTCAGGGACTCGGAGATGGTGGTGAAGCTGCGGATGTCGGCGAACAGCACGCTCATCGTCCGGCTCTCGCCTTCGAAGCCAAAGCTGCCGCCGCTGGCGTGACTCATTTCTTCCACCAGCTGCGGCGGTACGTACTGGCCGAACATCGTTTTCAGTTCCGCCCGCCGCCGGATCTCATGCAGCAGACCGTAGGTCATGTTGGGGATGGCGATGACGAAGACCAGGATCAGGGGCGAGGCGATGTTCAGAATCAGGCCGTGGGCGGTCCAGATCCAGATGTTGAAGGCCACCAGCGTGGCGGCGATCGCCAGCGTCTCGCCGAGCAGCCACCAGGGGCTGAGAAACGGCAGGGTGAGTGCCAGCAGCACCCCCACACCCACCAGGATGGTGAAGTTGGCGCCGCTGGCCCAGGCAGGGCGGCTGGGGAAGACACTGCGTGGCCCGAGCACCGATTCGCCCGTCGCACCATTCTCGCCGCCGCTGATCTTGCTGTGAGGGACGTTGTCGAGCATCGCGGCAATCACGTTGGCATGTACCTCGACCCCTGGAAACACCGGGTCCACTGGCGTCGCCTTGACGTCCACCAGACCCTGCGCGGAAGTGCCGACGAGCACGATCGCACCGCCCAGCAGTTGCGGTGAAAGCTTGCCGCTGATCGCATCCACCGCCGATATGTAGCGGAAGGTATGGGTTGGTCCGCGGAACGGAACCACGACCTGGCCCTTGGCGTCGGTTGGGATGATCTGCTCGCCCAAGCGGATGCCGTCGACGTCGTAGGCAGTCTTTCCGGGCGAGAGCATGACCGTGTAGCTGTCGAGGAGCAGGAAGGTACGGGCCACCTCGAGGGAGAGCGACGGATAGATGTGGTCGTGGTAACGCAGCACCAGGGGCGTGCGCCGGATGACACCGTCGCTGTCGGGGAAGGTGGTGAGGAAGCCGGCCCCGCTGGCATGTTTCTGCAACAGGGGGATGTTGCCCGAATAGTTGGGCATGGCCACGATGTTGGTCTTTTGTGGCGGCACCATGATCTTCACCGTCGGCGGCGGCGGCAGGGCGCCGGTCGGCTTGGTCCCCGTGGGGTGGAAGACTACGCCGAGCACCGTGTCACCCCCGTTCATGGCAGCGCCAAAGCGTGCGTCGTAGTCGAAATCCCCGCTCAGCTCGCGCACCGCCGCATCGGTTCGCGGGTTGTTCACGGCCAGGGCGCGCATCTTGTCCAGTACCTGGAGTGCCGGGTTCGACTCCGGGTTGGGAAACATGATGTCGAAACCGACCACTGCGGCGCCGGCCGCAAACAGGTTGTGGAGCATGAGGGCCAGTTTGTCCCGCGGCCAGGGCCAATGGCCGAGCTCGCGCAGACTCTTTTCGTCGATGTCGACGATGACGATGCGATTGTCGCCGGGTTTCGGTTCGAGGGTGGCGTTGAAACGAAGGTCGTAGGCCAGGTTTTCGACCCGATCCTGGAGGTTGTGGAAAAGGGCGTTGTGGGAGACCTGCAGCCAGCCGGAAAGCAGGGTCAGGCACAGACCCATACTCAACGGAAACAGCTTGCTGTCGAGGAAACGCCGGAACATGCGAGGTACGGCTCCCTGTGCTTACGGGTCGTCGCGTCGTTTCATTGTACGGTCAAACGGGCGGGTCGCCGCCCCGCGGCGGCTATTGTCCCTTGGCCCGCTCGCGCCACTGCGCTGCCTTGGCCGGATCGGCCTTCTGCCCCAGTTCGCCGTTGGCATAGACGTGGACCAGGGTTTGCATGGCCTGGCGATTGCCGTTCTCGGCGGCTTTGCCCAGCCAATAAAGGGCCTGCGCGTCGTCCTTGAGCACGTCGTAGGCGCCGCTTTCGTAGCGCAGGCCGAGTTCATACTGGGCATGGGGGTCGCCGGCCTTGGCGCGGGCCTTCAGCTCGTCCGCTCCCT
>CAZMMH010000030.1:0-12835 GCA_964567315.1 uncultured Gammaproteobacteria bacterium | reverse complement strand
GCATGCTGATCTTCCTGGCCTACGAGGGGTTCGAGCTGATCGCCAACACCGCCCACGACGTGCGCAATCCCGGCCGTACCCTGCCCCGGGCCTATTACACGGCGGTGTTGTTCGTTATCGCGCTTTACGTGCTGGTGTCGATGGTCGCCGTCGGCAACCTGGACGTGGGTGCTATCGTGCAGGCCAAGGATTACGCCCTGGCCGAAGCGGCACGGCCGTTCATGGGCCATGCCGGCTTCATCCTGATCGCCATCGCCGCCATGCTCTCTACCGCCTCGGCGATCAACGCCACCCTGTACGGGGCGGCGCGGATCAACTACATCATCGCCAAGGACGGTGAGCTGCCGGAGTTCCTGGAACACAAGGTCTGGAACAAGCCGGTGGAGGGGTTGCTGGTGACCGCCGGCCTCACCCTGCTGGTGGCCAACCTGTTCAGCCTGGAGCGCATCTCCATGATGGGCAGTGCCGGGTTTTTGCTGGTGTTCGTGGCGGTAAACGCGGCCAACGCCCTCCGCCATCGGGAGACGGGGAGCCATTGGCCGGTCTCCGCCTGCGGCGCCGCCGCCTGTCTCGCCGCGCTGGGCGCCCTGCTCTGGCAGCAGGCCGGCGTGGATCCCCAATCCCTCTGGGTCCTGGCGGCGATCGTTGGCCTGAGCGTGGCCACCGAGGGAACTTATCGGTTGCTGACGGGCCGCCGGCTCCGCGCGCATCTGCCGCGCCGCCGGCCGGCCGACAACGAAATCTGAACGGCCGCGATGGGCTATGCTCGCGGCGTTTGGTGAGTGGAACGGGGCGGGGATGGCGGAGAGGGGTGGAGGCGTACGCCTGGCGGCAGTGCTGGTTTTGCTGTTGGCCACCTGTGGCCATGCATTGGCGGCCGGCAAGCCGCGCCGGGCAGAGCTGCGGGTGGTCATCAGTGGCGTGGCCTCCGACAAGGGGCACGTGCTGGTGGCCCTGCACGCATCAGCGAAGACCTGGTACACCGACAGCGATTTCGCCAGCGCCAAATTCCGCGCCTACGCCACCCGCGAACTGCGCGCGCGCACGGGCGGCGTCACGGCGGTGTTCCGCGGCCTGCCGCCGGGACGCTATGCCGTCACCGTCATTGACGACGAGGACGACAACCGGCGCCTGGACCGCTGGCTCTACCCCTTCACCGGCACGCCGATTGAGCGCTATGGCAATTCAAACAACGCCTGGCAGTTGCTCGGCAAGCCCACCTTCAAGGACGCGAGTATCGAGGTGAGCGCGCCCGTGACCGAGATCCATGTAAGGCTGAGCAGCCAGCTCAGCAAGGCCCTGTCGCCCAGGCCCGGGTCGGCGGCGCAGTGACTGGGGAGGGACCGGAATGAGCCGCACCTTTGGCGAGATACGCCAGATCGCCTTCGTCGTCGAGGCGCCCGACGCGGCCATGGATTATTGGGCCCACGGCCTCGGCAGCGGCCCGTTCTTCGTCAAGCGGCGCATCGCCCTCAGCGACTACGTCTACCGCGGCGAGGCGGCCGAGTCCCCCCGAATATCGATCGCCCTGGCCAACTCGGGGCCGTTGCAGGTGGAACTGATCCAGCAGCACGATGACCGGCCGAGCATCTACCGCGAACTCGCCGACCTGCTGGAGCCGGCGCATTGCGCGAGAATCGCCGGCATTGCCGAGGCGGGCGCCACTTGGGCTGGCAGCGGGCACCTGCTCGAGGTGGCTGCATGAGCAGCGACGAGCAGCGACGAGCGGCCGGCGGGGCGGCACCGGTGTATGCCCAGATCGTCAATTTCCGTCTGAAGCCGGGGAGCTCGCGCGAACGTTTCGTCGAGCTCACCCAGCGCATGGCCGCCTGGCTGGCTGACCGGCCCGGATTCGTCGCCTACGAACTGTACGAGGGCGCCACCGAGTGGAGTGACCGCATCGCCTGGCGCTGCGAGGCCGATGCCCGTGCCGCGGTGGAGGTGTTTCGTACCACGCCGCTGTGCGACGACATCGTTTCCCTGGTGGAGGGCGACTATCGAAGTTTCTTCGGCGCCGCCGTGGTCACGCGCTAGGCGTGGAGGGACCGCAGCCGGTCCCCCCACATTCCGTCCCCGCTCAGCGGCCGGCAACGCCCGGCGCCATCTCCAGGGTGCCCTGCCCCTCCCGCGGCTGCCACAGCCAGAGCAGCGCGGCGATCAGGGCCGCGTTGAACATCGGAAAGGCCGACAGGGAGAGGGAGACCGTGCCCTCGGCGGTGTAGAAGAGGCCGACCGCCAGATCGACTATCTGGATGAAGACCATGTTGCGGATCCAGAAGCGGTGCCGCAGTGGATCCCGGGCGATGACGAACATGCCGAAGCCGTAGGCCAGGAACCTTGATGCCAGCATACCGAAGGGATAGTTTATGTCCGCCTGCGGGATGGAATGCCCCATGGCATGCAGGAACGGGTGGGGCAACAGCAGATAGGCCACACCGAGTGCGATTTGCAGGACTCCGACGATGCGGAGGAAGATCTTCAGCTTCATGGCGACGCCTCCTGAGGTGATCGAGGGGCCGATGCTAGAGGCGCATATTTCGGCGTACAAGAACGCACGGATTCCATAGCAACTTACCCGACGGATAGCCATGGACCAGAGCCTGCCGGTGAAAACACCCTGCGACGATCAGTGCCCGGTGCGCGCCACGGCCGAGGTGATCGAGCACAAGTGGACGACCCTTATCGTGCGCGAGCTGCTTGGCGGCAAGCGGCGCTTTTCCGAGCTCGAGCGCGCATTGGCCTCGATCAGCCCCAAGGTTCTCAGCGAACGGCTGAAGGAGCTGGAGGCTGGGCAGTTGGTTTCCCGCACCGTCTTTCCCACGGTGCCGCCGAGCACCGAGTACGAATTGACCGCGCTGGGTAGCGAGTTAGTCCACGTGATCCGGGCGATGCAGGAGTTCGGCAGCCTGCTGCTGGCTGCCAACCCCGCCTCCCGTCAGGCTGCGGGCGAGTGACCCGATCTTCCGCCGTCCCCTGTGAGCGAGGTCTCGCGGTCGCGCACCCGCCGGTCCGCTGAGCCCGCCTGCGTCCGCGCCCGATGGGTCACCTGCTGCTCAACACCGCCTTTCTTCTGACCTACATGGCCGGCGCCGACCCGCGCCTGGTGCTCGGCCTGTGGGGCCTCTACCTGTTGGCGATGCTGATCAAGGGTGTGCGCCATTTCCTCGGTCGGCGTGTCCGGCGTTGATCCTTGGTCTATTGAATCTACAATCATTCCCTGTCGCCCATTCCCGCACAAAGGAGGCAACCATGGCCGCTATCGAACAGGCCGAGATCGAACGCTACCAGGAGGAGATCGAGCGGGACCTGGAAGGGGTCTACGAGCGTTTCCTGACGATCCTGGAATGGGACGTGCCCGACGCCGACGAGCCGCTCGCCCGCAAACTGATCCTCGACGAAATGGCTCGGGCGCTGGAACGGATGCGTTTCATGCCACCCTCCCATCGTCCCAGCGACATCTTCACGGCGTGACCGCCTGGACGTTTACGCCGATGCGGTAGACCAGGTCGCCGCCGTGGTAGGCGGTGACGATCAGCAGCGCCACCCCGGCCAGGGCCACCAGCCAGGCGAGCCAGCCGCGTCCGCCGGCCAGCGGCCAGTGGCGCCAGCGCGCCAGCAGGTGAAAGCCCGCCAGCACCAGCATCATGGACATGGTGGAGATGCCGAGGTCGGCGTGGGTCTCCAGCGGGGCGCGCGGAAAGCCCAGGGCCACCGCATGATCGAGGGCGATGTCGCCGAAGAAGGCGGTCACCGCGGCGGCGACGGCCGCCAGCACCAGAGCGCCGAGGGCGCTGTTGGAGAGGCAGGTGTTGTCGGCCAGATCCCCGCGGCGCAACAGCACCAGCAGTTGCAGGCCGACCGCCAGCAGGTAGAGCACAATCGGAAAATGCACCAGCATAGGGTGGATGTGTGCGATGTCGATCATGGCCATTCCCCTTGTCAGGTCAGGTTGTTCTCCCCGTCGTGTGCAATGGTTGTGACACGTGCGGCGGCGGCTCGTTCGCGCGGTTGCTTGGGGGAACTACGCAAGAAGCGGGCGAGACGACGAACGGTGAAGGCCAAAGGGAGCCGTGGCTCAGAGTTTGGCCGCGCCGTCCCAGTCCTCGGGGATGCCCTGTTCGATGAACTGGCGGCAGCGCTCGATGTAGATGCCGACCGCGGCGTCATCGGCAAACTGCGTGGCCAGCGCCTCGAAACGCTCCAGGGCCGGGGCGAAGCGGCGCTGCTGGAATTCGGCCACTGCCGCCTCGAACTCGGCGCGGGTCGCAAGCTTGCCCGCCTGCCGTGCCGGGTCGTCACCGTCCACCACCTCGACGATCTCCACCCATTCGCTCTTGCCCTTCACCCGCACCCGGTCGAGGCGCCGCACCTGCACCGCTTCCGGATGGGCCAGGCGGGCCACGGTGGCCGAGGAGAGCAGGATCGGCGCATCGTAGATCTTGGTCAGGCCCTCGATGCGCGAGGCCAGGTTGACCGCGTCGGAGATCACCGTGCCCTCCATGCGCTGCGCCTCGCCGATGGTGCCGAGCATCAGGTCGCCGGTGTGGATGCCGACGCCGATCTTCACCGCGAAGGTCTGGCCACCGTCGCCTTGACGTTCGGCATTGAACCGGCGCACCTCCGCCTGCATCGCCACCGCCGCCGCCACCGCGCTGTCGGGACCCGAGGGGTAGAGGGCCATCACCGCGTCGCCGATGTACTTGTCGATGTAGCCGCCGTGCTCGCGCACGATGGGTCCGACGCGCTCCAGGTAGCTGTTGATGAAGTGGAACACCTCCGCCGGGGTGAGTGATTCGGAGAGGGTGGTGAAGGCGCGGATGTCGGAGAACATCACCGTCATCTCCCGCTCCACGTTGTCGCCCAGGGCCAGCTCCAGGATCGAACTCTTGTTGAGGGTGGTGAGGATCTCCTTGGGCACGAAGCGGCTGTAGGCGTCGGTGAGGTCGATCTGGTGGTCGTAGGCGGCGCGCAGCTGTTCGCGCGACTCGCGCACCGAACGCACCATGTGGTTGAACGACTGGGTCAGCTGGCCGATTTCGTCGCGGATGTGCACCGGCAGGTTCACCTCCAGGTCACCCGCGTCGATGGCACCCACGCCGCTGAGCAGCCGGCGTAGCGGGATGAACAGGCTGAAGCGGAAGAACAGCGGAAAGGTGAGCAGCACCAGCGCCACCGCGCCCAGCACCAGCCAGGTGAGCGGCGTGGCCATGGCATCGATGTAGGCGCGGTAGGCCAGATAGGGATAGCCGATCTCGAACTCGCGGCCATCGTCGGCGCGCACCCGGCGGGTGAGGTAGAAGGCGCGGGCGTCGTCGGCGCTGGCCTGGCGGAAGCGCCAGCCGCCCTCCCACGGTTGTTCCTCCGGCGGCAGGCTCTTTGCCAGCGGCGGGCGGGCGAACAGCAGCTTGCCGTGTTCGGCCACGAAGGCGATGTCGTCGGGCAGCCGCTGCAGGCGGCCGGCCTCGATGGCCGGCAGCACCCGCTCGATCTCCAGTTTCTTCAACGACAGGAACGAGCCCTTGTGCAGGTCCATGGTCAGGGCCGAGGAGAAGCCGAGCAGCACCAGGATCGCGCCGAGAGAGAGGCCGACCATCTTCACCAGCAGGGTGGTCGGCTCTAGGGCATGATTGAGGTAGACCACGGTGAACAGGAACACGAACACCATCAGTCCGGTTCCGAGCAGGTGACCCACCAGCGCCCAGCTGGCCAGCCCCTGGTAGGCGAGGACGATGAAGGCCACCAGCACCACCGGCGAGAGCAGGATCAGCAGCAGCTTGCGGATGGCCGAAATCTGCCCGCGCAGCGCTATGTTATCCTCGGCGCTCGAGGCCGCCAGCCGCCCGCGTAGCAGGCGCAGGGTGCGGCCGAAGACGATCATGCTCCAAAGCAGTTCCAGACCCACCAGCACGCCGATCTCCGGCGTTCCCGGGAAGGTGAAGAGATTGCCGCCGGCGGAGAATTCGGGCGTGATGCGCGCGGTATGCTGCAGGTAGTAGGCGTATACCGCCGCCGAGGCCAGGGCGCTGAGCACGAACACCAGGCGCGCCTCGCCCTCGAAGTGGGGCCGCGGGTAGGTGTAGGCGAATTGCAGCAGAAACAGGATGAAGAAGACCACCCCATGCAGGGCCCACCAGGCCACGCGCACGCTGCCCAGGTCGAGCGACGAGAAGATGTAGAAGAAGGCGACGAAGACCACGTCGACGCCGGCGAGGAAGATAAGCAGGTTGCGCGTCGCCGGGGTCTTCTCGGGGATCCGCCAGAGAAAGGCGATCAGCAGCGACAGCATGATGGCGACGTTCAGCACGCTGATGGAGAACGGCGTCAGGTAGAACAGGCCCATACACGCTCCCGGAGCGGACAGCAGGACAAACGGTTGCTCTCTTCCCGTTTCCAGGTCACGCCATGCACGCCTACGTCCTGCTGACGCTCGCCGTACTGTGGTTTCTCGCCGTGGCCGCCTTCCTGCTGGCCATCGGCCGCACCTACTTCCTGCGCGAGGAACTGGCGGCGGCGCCGGCGGACGCGCCGCCGGTGCTGCCGCGCGTGACCATCGTGATCCCCGCGCGGGACGAGGAACATAACATACCGCGCTGTCTCGACCATGTCGTGGCCCTGGAGTATCCGCACGAGCGGCTGCAGGTGGTGGTGGTCGACGACCACTCGGCCGACCGCACCGGCGCGATCCTCGCCGACTACGCCGCGCGCCACCCCTTCATCGAGCCCCTGGCCTCCGCCGAGCTGCCGGACGGCTGGAAGGGCAAGACCTTCGCCTGCCACCAGGGGGCCGCGGCCGCGCGCGGGGACTGGCTGCTGTTTCTGGACGCCGACACCTACGTCCGGCCGGGTCTGCTGCGGGCCCTGCTGGCCCACGCCGGGGGCGCCGCGCTCGACTTGGTCTCCCTGATCCCCTTCCAGCAGGTGGTCTCGCCGGGCGAGCGGCTATGGCTGCCGGGGATGTTCCTCGGCATCGCCGCGGCCATCGATTTCCGCCGGGTCAACGACCCCGCAGACCCCTACGCCCTGGCCAACGGCCAGTGCCTGCTGTTCCGCCGCGAGGCCTATACGGCCATCGGCGGCCACGCCGCCATTCGCGCGGCGATCGCCGACGACGTGGCCTTCGCCGTCGCCGCCAAGCAGGCGCGCCTCGCTTACCATTGTCTGTTCGGCGACCGCTGGCTGGAGACCCGGATGTACCGCAGCCTGGGCGAAATCTGGCGTGGCTTCACCCGCAACCTGCCGGAGATCATGCATACGCCGGGTCCGGCGCGGGTGGCGCTGGCCAGCCTGCGTTCCCTGGGTGTGGGCCTCGGCGCACTGCTGCTGCCGTTTGCCGGCTGGCATGCGGTGGGTGGTGGCGGCCCGGCCGATGTGGCGGCAGGCGTGATTCTGCTCGGGCTCGCCGGGCTGCTGACCGCCTTTTTCGCCGTGGCCCGCGAACTGCGCATGCCGCCGCTCTACGCCCTGGCGGTGCCGCTGGGCCTGATCCTGCACGGCCTGGCCCTGGTCCAGGCCTTTCGGCGCAAGCGCCAGGGGAGACGGGAATGGAAAGGCAGGGAATACTCGGCCTGAGCCTCGGCCTGCTCTGGCTGCTGGCCGGGGCGGCATGGGCGGAGCCGCCGGCAGGCTGGAGCCCCGCCCGCGACCATGACGGGATCCAGGTCTACACCCGCAAGGTGGAGGGCTCGCCGATCGCCGCCTCCCTGGCGGTCACCCGGGTCGAGCTGCCCCTGGCGGCGGTGGCGGCGCTGATCCTGGACGTGCCCAACCAGCACGACTGGATCGACTCGGTGGACGAAAGCCGGGTCCTGCAGCGGCTCAACGCCGCCGCAAGCTACAACTACACCGTAAGCCGGGCACCCTGGCCGGTGGCCGACCGTGACGCGGTGGTACTGACCCGCGCGAGCCGTGATCCCGCCACCGGCGTGGTGCGGGTCGAGTCCCACGCGGCGCCCGCCCTGATCCCCGAGCGCAAGGGTCGGGTGCGGGTGCGCCGGGTCGATTCCCTCTGGACCCTCACCCCCCTCGGCCCCGCCCGCACCGAGGTGCGCTACCAGGTGCACAGCGACCCGGGCGGCTCTCTGCCGGCCTGGCTGGTCAACGCCATGGTCACCGATCAGCCCTTCAACACCCTGCGCAACCTGCGCCGCGCCGCGGCGGTTGCCCCCTACGCCAGCGCCTCTCTGCCGCCCCTCCCCGCGTCCTCGCCGTGACTGGGCACGGCGGTCACGGTTCGGTGTGTCGCCTTTGACTTTATATCCGAGTGCAACTATCAGTTATTGATCGAAAAGCGGCGCGCTGCCCATCGGGCGCGGCCGCGCGGCAACCGGACCCCGGCGGTAGCGGCAAACGGAGGAGACCGGAAATGCGAGAGATCAAGCTGAACATCGGCGGTATGGTGGTGGATTACTGCACCGCCGCCACCATGGCCCAGTCGGTGGCGCGGCTGATGGAGCGTAAGCCGACGGTGATTGCCTGGCACGACGTCGTACAGCAGCAGATGTCGCCGACCATCGAGGGGGCCGACCAGGAGCGTTGGCGCGCCTATGGCGCAAGCCACGGCGGCGACCTGAGTGTCAGCGTGAACGGGGATTACGATTTCATCTTCGCCGACAGCGGCAGGTTCCGCGAGCTGGGCCGGAGCCCCTACGTTGCCGTCCACGACCACGCGGGGCGTCAATATCTCTGCCCCGCCGGCGCCCTGCGCGACCCGCAAAATCCCGAGCTGGCGGCCTGCGTGGTGCTGGACGGCAGCGAGAGCCCGAGTGCCCTGCACGAAGGATGAGCTGACGCGCGCCGCCGCTGTGGCGGTCCGCGCCTGAATTCGCAAGCCCCGGGCCCGGCCACCGGCCCCGTGGTGTCATGCAAAGGAGTTGCAGCATGTGGCCGGTCCTGGTTCTGAGCGACAGCGCGAGGCGCTGTGACGCCCTGGCGGAACTCCTGCGCGGCCTGGACCGCCGGATCGAACCCACCACCGCCATTGAGCTCGACACCGCCCTGGCCTGGAGCGTCCGCTTCGAGCCGGTGCTGGCGGTGGTCGCCCCGCACGGCGAGCCGGAGGACGGGATCAGCGCGGTGGCCGCCCTGCACCAGGCAATTCCCGCCACCGCGCTGCTGGCCGAGGTGCCGGACGCCAATCCGGTGTTCGGCCTGCAGGCCCTGGCCTTCGGCGCCGCCGATTACATCCGCAGCCCGGCGCCGCGCTGGGAGTGGGAAAACCGTTGCCGGCTGCTGCTGCGGAGCTGGCGCCAGCGCCACGCCCTGCGCACGGCGCTGGCGCGGGCCACCCGCCGCGGCGCCCACCGTCGGCCCATGGCCCTGGAGGCGCCGGCCGAGTTGATCTCCATCCTCGCCAGCGCCGACCGCCTGCACGACAGCGTCACCGGCGCCCACGACCGCCGCACCGGCCATCTTGCCGGCATGATTGCCGAGGCAATGGGGCTGCCCAACGAGGAGTGCCGGCAGATCGCCTCCGGCGCCGCCCTGCACGACATAGGCAAACTGGCGATTCCGGACCGGGTGCTACGGAAGGTCGGCGTGTTCAACGACGACGACCGCGAGGTGATGCGCAGCCACCCCGAAATCGGCTTCGAGATCCTGCGCTGGAGCCGCTCGCCGCTGGTCCGCGCCGGCGCCGAAATCGCCCTCACCCACCACGAGCGCTTCGACGGCAGCGGCTATCCTTCGGGCCTGCGCGCCGAGGCCATTCCCGTCGCCGGGCGGATTACCGCCGCCGCGGACGTGTTCGACGCCCTCGCCGCCGGGCGCCCCTACCGTGCGCCACTCTCTCCGGACGATGCCTTCCGCTATCTACGCTCCCTGGAGGGCAGCCATTTCGACCCGCAGTGCGTGGCCGCCCTTTGGGAGCGCCGCGACGAGGCCGCGCAGGCGGTGGGTCGGGCCTGAGCGCAAAACCTGAGTATTCCGCTGCGGGAACTGGCGCTTGCCGCGCACCCCGGGGAGAATGGTGCCGAACCATCGCCGCACCCTGCGGTCCATAAGCCCAATTCACACTCTCACCAGGGAAGATCTCACCATGCGAACCGTCATCCGGCTCTTCTTCCGCACCCTGCGCATCATCCTCGGCCCCTTCATGCTGCTGGGGGAAGCCCTGAGCGCGCCCAAGGGCATCGTGCGCAGCTCCGAGGATCAGCAGGCGGTGGACGCGGCACTGTCCGGGCTGGCCCTGTACCAGTTCAGGACCTGCCCCTTCTGCATCAAGGTGCGCCAGGAGATGCGGCGCCTGTCGTTGCAGGTGGAGAAGCGCGACGCCCAGCGCGAGGGCGAGCACCGCAGCGCCCTGATTGCAGGCGGCGGCGAGGCCAAGGTGCCCTGCCTGCGGATCGACGAGGGCGCGGGCAAGGCGCGCTGGCTCTACGAGTCCGACGCCATCATCGCCTACCTGCGCGAACGCTTCGCGCCCGCGGCGGCCTGAGCCTCAAGGGCACATCCAACAATCCAGCGGCGTTTCGTTGGAGCGTTAGCAGTGCCCTCAATCCGGCAGGGTGAAGCGGGCGCCGCGCACCAGCAGCGGCACCGCCACCCGTTCCACCCGGTCGTGCAGCAGCAGCGGCCGGAGCAGCATGCGTGCCGCGGTGACGAACGGGAAGTGGCGCCGGGCCATGGCGCCGTTGCGGCGGCGGAAGGCGGCGTAATCGTCCTGCGAGACTGCGCGCCCCGGCTCGAGCTGCCGCTGCACGTGGCGGAACGCCACCCGTTCGTCCTCGGCGTCGATCTCCCGCAGGCGCGCCCATAGCGCCCGCAGCACCGCCGTACGTCCCACCGGTTCCCGTTCGCGATACTCGCGGAAGTAGCGGAAGAAGTACTTGTAGTGACGCACCTCGTCTCGGCGGATGTGCTCGGCCAGCAGCGCCAGCACCGGCTCCGGGCTGGCCGCGGCGAGCATGCCGTAGAGGCTGGAGGTGCCGGTCTCCACCACGCAGCGCGCCACCAGTTCCAGGGCCCGGGTCGGCCCCATGTGGGCGTCGTCGCACAGTGGCGTGTATTCGGCCAGGAAACCGTCGAAGGCCCGCTGCCAGGGAAACTCCGGCCACACCGCGGCCACATAGCGGCGCAGGGCGGCGCCGTGCTGCATCTCCTCGTGCTGCCACTCCCGCTCCAACCAGCGGCCCACCTCGGCGTCACCGTCGAAGTAGCGCAGCAGGTTTTCCGTGTAGAGGTCGGCGGCGGTTTCGACGAAGGAGGCGCCGGCCAGCAGCTGCAGGTAGTGACGCTCGCCGCGGATCGCCTCGACGCGGATTGCGTCGAAGGGGATATCCTCCAGGCGCCAACGGCTGTGGCCAGTGGGTTGTTTCGCGGGCATGGGCACCTCCGCCTACCAGGGCCCGTCCGGGGCAGGACGGGATGTCGATATAGAGTAGGCGAGGGTGGGCCGAGTTCCGATGGCGGCCCGCTCCCCTCAGCCGACCAGGGCGATGACCTCGCCCACCTCGTCGCCGCGCTGGTTGATGGCCACCACCTCCGGTTTGCGGAAGAAGTTGAACTCGGTGGCGTTGGCCCAGGTGTAAGCGCCCATCATGCGGCCGACGATCAGGTCGCCGGCAGCCAGTGCCGGCAGCATGATGTTGTCGTCGATGACGTCGATGCTATCGCAGGTAGGGCCCGCGAGCACGCTGGGGAAGCGTTCGCCCGCCCACTCCAGGCAATCCACCGGGTATTTGGTGTGGTCGAACAACTGGCCGCTGTAGGAGCCGTAGAGCCCGTCGTCCAGGTAGTACCACCAGTGGCCGTCACGCTCCGCCCTGCCCATCACCGAGGCGACCGCGGTGACCGCCGGCGCCGCGATGTAACGGCCCGGTTCGGCGATCACCCGCAGCCCCTGGGGCAGACGCGCCAGGGCCGCACGGATCGGCCGGCAGAACTCGCCGATCAGCATGACCGTGTCGGTGTAGTCCACCGGGAAGCCGCCGCCGATGTCGAGCACTTCCAGCGCCGGTAGGCCGGCCTCGGCGGCGCGGGCGATAATGGCGCCGCAGACCTTGACCGCCTCCACGTGTTTGCGCGGGTCGATCGCCTGGGAGCCGACGTGGAAAGAGAGCCCCTTGATCCGGATGCCCAGGGTGGCCGCCTCGGCCAGCAGCGCGTGGGCCGCCGCCGGTGCGCAGCCGAATTTCTTCGACAGGTCGATCTTGGCATCCGGGCTGCGGAAGCTCACCCGCAAGAGCAACTCGGCGACCTCGGCGTAGGGCAGGAACTTGCGCAGCTCGTCCGGATTGTCGACCACGAAGGTGGTACAGCCGAATGCGAGTGCGTCACGGATGTCCCGGTCGCGCTTGATCGGGTGGCTATGGATGCAGCGCTCGGGTGCCACGCCGAGGGATGAGACCAGCTCCACTTCGCCGCTGGTGGCGAGATCGAACCAAGCGCCCTCGTCCATCAGGGTGGAGACCACGGCGGCGTGCGGCAGCGGCTTGAGCGCGTAGTGCAGGTCGACCCCGGGCAGGGCCTCGGCCAGGGCACGGTACTGGCGGCGCACGGCGTCGCAATCGAGGATCAACAGCGGCGAACCGTGAATCGCCACCAGGCGGCGGATGCGCTCCGCCTCATTCTCGTCAACGGACTTGTCCCACGAAATTGCGGGCGAAACATTCTCGAACGGGGTCATGCGAGTCCTCCGGCGACGGTTGTCGCAAGCAAAGCAACGAGGACTGACATCGAGCGGCAACGAGTGCTCTTGGCAGCCCTCGACCGGGGCTGAGCGAGACTCTGCCCCAGCCGAGGGCTGCGGTCAGTCGTATTCACTCTTGGGATAGTTGCTCGATCGCTCGTCACCGCCCGGGACCGGGGGCCGCATAGGATTGGCTATCGGCAAGAAGGC
>CAZMMH010000029.1:0-13029 GCA_964567315.1 uncultured Gammaproteobacteria bacterium | reverse complement strand
ACCGGCGCCGCCGAGCTGGTGCTGTTCGCCATCGCCCTCGCCACCGGCCTGCCCCTGCCGCTGCTGGCGGTGCAGCTGCTCTGGCTCAACCTGGTGACCAACGGCATCCAGGACGTGGCCCTGGCCTTCGAGCCCGGCGAGGGCGACGAGCTGGCCCAGCCCCCGCGTCCGCCCAAGGAGCCGATCTTCAACCGCCTGATGATCGAGCGTGTCGTACTCTCCGCACTGGTGATAGGGATGGTCGCCTATCTGGCCTTCGCCTGGCTGCTGGCCATGGGCGTCGGCGTCGACGCGGCGCGCAACGCCACCCTGCTGCTGATGGTGCTGTTCGAAAACGTCCAGGTGTTCAACAGCCGCTCCGAAACCCGCTCCGCCTTCCGCCACAACCCCTTGGCCAATCCTCTGCTGCTGTTCGGCACCCTGGCCGCGCAATTGGTGCACATCGGCGCCATGTACACGCCCGGGATCTCGAGCGTGCTCGGCCTGCAGCCGGTTTCGCTCGAACTGTGGGTGGAGCTGCTGGGCCTGGCACTGAGCGTGTTGGTGGTAATGGAGGTGCACAAGGCGGTTAAGCGGTTGATTGGTTGATTCGTTAATTCGGGGCGATGCGGCCTTGGCGGCAGTGCTGAATGCTGCCGCCTTCCCGAATTAACGAATTAACGAATTAACGAAGCAACGAATTAACACCCCACCAGGCTTTGACACCCCCACCAATTTCCGCTGAACTGGCAACACTCCGCAGACAACAACAAAGAATCCTCCATGGACGCCTACAGCCATCTCCTCAACACCCTCGACGGCATCGTCTGGGGCCCCTACATGCTGATCCTGCTGGTCGGCACCGGTCTTTACCTGATGCTGGGCCTCGGCCTGATGCCCCTGCGCCGGATCGGCTACGGCTTCCGCATGCTCTGGCAGGGGCGCGGGCGCAGCGACGAGGCCGGCGACATCAGCTCGTTCCAGGCCCTGATGACCGCCCTCGCCGCCACCGTCGGCACCGGCAACATCGCCGGCGTGGCCACCGCCATCGCCAGCGGCGGCCCGGGGGCGCTGTTCTGGATGTGGGTCACCGCCCTGGTGGGCATGGCCACCAAGTACGGCGAGGCGGTGCTTGCGGTGCGCTACCGCGAGGTCGACCACCGCGGGCGCCAGCAGGGCGGGCCCATGTACTACATCCGCAATGGCCTCGGCGAACACTGGCGCTGGCTGGCCTTCCTCTTCGCCCTGCTCGGCACGGTCACCGCCTTCGGCATCGGCAACACCATCCAGGCCAACTCGGTGGCCGACGCCCTGGCCAGCAACTACCACGTATCCAAGCCGCTGACCGGCGGCATCCTGGCCGTGGTCACCGCCCTGGTGCTGATCGGCGGCATCCGCTCCATCGGCGCGGTGGCCTCCAAGCTGGTGCCGTTCATGGCGCTGGCCTACATCGCCGGCGCACTGATCATCATCGTGAGCCACCTGGGCGAGGTGCCGGCGGCCCTGGCCACCATATTCCACGATGCCTTCAACGGCAGCGCCGTGGCCGGCGGTTTCGCCGGCACCGCGGTGATGGCGGCGATCCGCTTCGGCGTGGCCCGCGGCGTCTTCTCCAACGAGGCCGGCCTGGGCACCGCGCCCATCGCCCACGCCGCGGCCAAGACCAAGGACCCGGTGCGCCAGGGCGTGGTGGCCATGCTCGGCACCTTCATCGATACCCTGGTGATCTGCAGCATGACCGGCCTGGTGATCGTCATCGCCAAGGGCTGGACCGCGGTGGATCCGGCCACCGGCATGGCCTACACCGGCGCCCCGCTCACCTCCTTCGCCTTCGCCGCCGGCCTGCCGAGCATCGGCAGCGACATCGTCTCCATCGGCATCGCCCTGTTCGCCTACACCACTCTGGTCGGCTGGAGCTATTACGGCGAGCGCTGTGCCGAGTACCTGTTCGGTGAGAAGGTGATCGTGCCCTACCGGGTGCTCTGGATCATCGCCATCCCCCTCGGCGCCATCGCCAGCCTCAAGCCCCTGTGGCTGCTGGCGGACGTGATGAACGGCATGATGGCCCTGCCCAACCTGATCGCCCTGCTCCTGCTCAGTCCGGTGATCTTCAGGATCACCCGCGAGTATTTCGCCACGAAAGGCTAAGCGCGAAAGGACGGTCTCACACAGAGACGCAAAGGCGCAGGGAAAAGAGTCGAACAAGAAAAAAGGCGCCACAGAGGACACGGAGGTCTGATGGCGGACATCGGTGGCGCCTACGTCAAGACGAGGCACTCGCCGGGCACGAATATGCGACCAAGGATTTCTTGGTCTTTACCCTCGGTGCTCTCTGTGTCCTCTGTGGCGAATTGAAGTTGTCTTTGCGCCTTTGCGTCTCTGCGTGAGGCCGGCTTTGACTTCCGCATTTCCCCAACAGGCTCCGATCTGGGAAAATCGCGCCTTCGAAACGCGCGATCAGGAGAAACAACGTGAGCGAAACCACCACCGAATCCGGCCTCCGCTACGAGGACCTGGCCGTCGGCGACGGCGCCGAGGCGACCGGCCGCGGCCAGACCGCCATCGTCCACTACACCGGCTGGCTGGAGGACGGCACCAAGTTCGACTCCAGCCTCGACCGCAACGAGCCCTTCAGCTTTCCTCTGCAGTGCAGCTACGTGATCAAGGGCTGGGACGAGGGCGTCGTGGGCATGCGCGTCGGCGGCAAACGCCGTCTGGTGATCCCGCCGGAGCTGGGCTACGGTGAGCGCGGCGCCGGCGGGGTGATTCCGCCCAACGCCACCCTGGTGTTCGAGGTCGAGCTGGTCGACCTCTCCCAGTGATCCGCGGCATGGACGCGGCGCTGGCCGAACAGGTCCGCAGCGACGTCGCCCGCGCCCTGACCGAGGACGTGGGCGACGGCGACCTCACCGCCGCCCTCGTCCCGGAGACGCAACAGGCGGTGGCGCGGGTGATCTGCCGCGAGGCGGCGGTGATCTGCGGCCGCCCCTGGTTCGACGAGGTGTTCCGCCGGCTCGACCCCGCCATCCGCGTGGAGTGGCGGGTGGAGGAAGGCGAGCATGTGGCGCCCGAACAGCTGCTGTGCGAAGTGCGCGGCCCGGCCCGGCCGATCCTCACCGGCGAGCGCAGCGCGCTCAATTTCCTGCAGACCCTCTCGGCCACTGCCACCGCGGTCAGTCGCTTCGTTGCGGCCGTCGCCGGAACCCCGACCCGTATCCTCGACACCCGCAAGACCCTGCCGGGCCTGCGCCGGGCACAGAAGTACGCGGTCCGCTGCGGCGGCGGCCAAAACCACCGCATCGGCCTGTTCGACGCGGTGTTGATCAAGGAGAACCACATTGCCGCGGCCGGCTCCATCGACGCAGCAGTCGCAGCCGCGCGCCGCCTGACGGCGCCGGAAGTGACCGTGGAGGTGGAGGTGGAGACCCTGGAGCAGTTGGAGCAGGCCCTGGCCGCCGGCGCCGACATCGTCCTGCTGGACAACATGGCACCGGTGACCCTGCGCGAGGCGGTCCGGCGCAACAGCGGGCGGACCGTCCTGGAGGCCTCGGGCGGCATCACCCTGGAGAACGTCGCCGCCATCGCCGCCACCGGCGTGGACTACATCTCCATCGGCGCGGTCACCAAGGACATTCGGGCAGTCGACCTCTCCATGCGCTTCGCCACGACGGATTGAGCGCCCGGCAGGGAGTGCGAATTTGCCCGCATGTTCTCAGTGGCAATTGCAGAGTTTTGCGTAAGCCCTTGTCCGCGGTGCCGTTTGTCCGTTATCCACAGAATCTGTGGATAACTCTGTGGGCGAAATGGGAGAAAATGGTCCAAAGGCTTGTCCCGCCTGCACTTGTGTCAAAATGATGCAATATTAGCCATAGACAAAAATTACTTGAAATTCCGCCAGTTGCGATCTATCGACAGAGAAACGTTGACAATCCGCAACACTTGCCCAGGGGCCTCTTGAAATCGCCCCCGGCGCTGTGTATAAGCCCTGCGTCCAAACTGCGGCAGCTGCCGCAAGTGACTGAATTTCATTGAACGCCCCGGAGATCCGCCCATGGCCCAAGGCCCCGGCAAGATCGGTTTCGTCAGCCTCGGCTGCCCCAAGGCCACCGTCGATTCCGAGCGCATCATCACCCGCCTGCGGGCCGAGGGCTACGCGCTGAGCCCGAACTATGCCGACGCCGGGCTGGTGATCGTCAACACCTGCGGTTTCATCGACGCCGCGGTGCAGGAGTCCCTGGACGCCATCGGCGAGGCCATCGAGGAGAACGGCCGGGTAATCGTCACCGGCTGCCTGGGCGCCCAGTCGGAAAAGGTCCTCGAGACCCACCCCGAGGTGCTGGCGGTGACCGGCCCCCAGGCCTTCGAGGCGGTGATGGAGGCGGTCCACGACGTGCTGCCGCCCGCGCACGACCCCTTCTACGACCTGCTGCCCGCCGCGGGGCTGAAGCTCACCCCGCGCCACTATGCCTACCTGAAGATCTCCGAGGGCTGCAACCAGAGCTGCAGCTTCTGCATCATCCCCAGCATGCGCGGGCGCCTGGTCAGCCGCGACGTGGGCGAGGTGATGGAGGAGGCGGGACGCCTGGCCGACGCCGGGGTCAAGGAGCTGCTGGTGGTCTCCCAGGACACCGGGGCCTACGGCGTGGATCTGAAGTACCGCGCCGGCTTCTGGCGCGGCCGGCCGCTGCGCAGCCGCATCACCGAGCTGGCCTCGGCCCTGGGCGAGCTCGGCATCTGGGTGCGCCTGCACTACCTCTATCCCTACCCCCATGTGGACGAACTGCTGCCGCTGATGGCCGACGGCCGCATCCTGCCCTACCTCGACGTGCCCCTGCAGCATGCCAGCCCGGCGATCCTGCGGGCGATGAAACGCCCCGGGGACGTGGAGCGGATGCTGGAACGGATCCGCCGCTGGCGCGAGGTCTGCCCGGACCTGACCCTGCGCAGCACCTTCATCGTCGGCTTTCCCGGCGAGAGCGAGGAGGAGTTCGCCCGCCTGCTGGAGTTCCTGAGCGAGGCCGAGCTCGACCGGGTCGGCGCCTTCGCCTATTCGCCGGTGGAAGGGGCCCCGGCCAACGCCCTGCCCGGCGCCGTGCCGGAAGAGCTCAAGCAGGAGCGGCTGGAGCGGCTGATGGAGCTGCAGGAGCAGATCAGCGCCGCACGCCTGGCGACCCGCATCGGCAGCCGGATAGAGGTGCTGGTGGACGAAATCACCGCAGACGGTCTCGCCGTCGCCCGCGGCCGCGGCGACGCGCCGGAGATCGACGGTACGGTGCTGATCGAGGACGGCGCGGAGCTGGAGGTGGGCGAATTCGCCGAGGTGGAGGTGGTCAGCAGCGACGCCCACGATCTTTGGGCGCGTTTGAAGAGCAATGTTGAATTTTGAATGTTGAATTGGGGTGTGCGCCGCGCGCACGGTCCTTTCAAACAAAGGCGGATGCGCAGCATCCCACCGGAATTCAACATTCAACATTCAACATTCAAAATTCATAATTCAAAATTCGCTTTTCAGAGCTTACCGTCCAGACACTCCCAGCCGTCGATCCGGTCCAGGCGGATGCGCACGCCGTCACCCTGAGCGATGCTTTCCGCCAGCATGAACTCGGCCCCCTCGCGGGTCTCCAGGTCACGGGGCAACAGGGTCGCCAGATGGCTCTCACCATGCTCGTCGCGCCAGCGCAGGCGTAGCCGCCAACGGCGCATGATGGCGAGCTCGAAGCGGCTGTGCTCACCGCAGGCGATAGGGACGTAGTCGTTCATGGCACTGCCTCCCTGTCGGGGACGAGACCCTGAGCCTAAACCCGAATCACCCCTGCACGGCAGAGCCGCCCACCCCCCGAGGGGGTCCGCAGCCAGCCGGGACACCCCGGAGCGACGGGCGTATCATGGCGGGCAGACTACCAGGCGGCCACGCGAACGCATGCCACACGAGCGACCCGAATCACCAGCCCCCGCCGAGCCGATCGAGCTGTCGATCGTGGTCCCGGTATACAACGAAGCGGGCGCCCTCGAGGAGTTCTTCGGCGCGCTGCTGCCCGTCCTCGCCGAGCTCGACCTAAGCCACGAGGTCGTCTGCGTCAACGACGGCAGCACCGACGACACCCTTCAGGGCCTGCTCGCCCTGCGCGGACGCAACCCGGCGATCAAGATCGTCGACCTGTCGCGCAACTTCGGCAAGGACGTGGCCCTGACCGCCGGCATCGATTTCGCCTCCGGCCGGGCCATCATTCCCATCGACGCCGACCTGCAGGATCCGCCCGGACTGATCCCGGAGCTGGTGCATCAATGGCAGCAGGGCCACGACGTGGTCTACGCGGTGCGCGCGGCGCGCGACGCCGACGGCGCGGCCAAGCGTGCCACCGCGCACATCTTCTACTCGGTCTTCAACCGGCTCTCCGACACCCGCATCCCCGAGGAGGTGGGCGACTACCGGCTGATCGACCGGCGGGTCGCCGATGCCATCCGGGCCCTGCCCGAGCGCAACCGCTTCATGAAGGGGCTGTTCGCCTGGGTCGGCTTCCGCCAGGCGGGGGTAAGCTACGTGCGCCCGGCGCGCAGGCGCGGCCGGAGCAGGTGGAGCTATTGGCGGCTGTGGAATTTCGCCCTCGACGGGATCACCGCCTTCAGCACCGCTCCGTTGCGGGTCTGGACCTACCTGGGCGGCGGCGTCGCCACGCTGGCTTTCCTCTACGCGCTGTTCCTGATCGCTCGGGTGCTGATCTTCGGCCGGGACGTGCCGGGCTACGCCTCGCTGATGGTGGTAGTGCTGTTCCTCGGCGGGATCCAGCTGCTCACCCTGGGCATCCTCGGCGAGTACATCGGGCGGATCTACCAGGAGGTCAAACACCGGCCCATCTACCTGGTGAACCGCACCCACGGCTTCGACAACGAATAGCATGCCCGCCCCGCCCGTGCACGGCAGCCAGCGCGGGCCCGGGCCTTGCCCGGCTTTCGCCCCATGCTGGCCCAGCTGATCCGCTTCTCCCTGGTCGGCGTGCTCAACACCGCGCTGAACTACGCGGTGTTCTACCTCCTCTACCGCATCGGCAGCCCCTATCTGGCAGCGTCGGCGATCGGCTTCTGCGTGGCGGTGGTCAACAGCTACCTGCTCAACAAGCACTGGACCTTCCGCCACCGCGGCGCACACAGCGGCGCGGAGTTCATGCGGTTTCTCCTGGTCAGCGGTACCGCCCTGGGGCTGAACCTGGCTGCCATGCTGGTCCTGGTCGAGGCCGTGGCCGTGACGCCGCCGCTGGCCCAGCTGCTGACCATCGGCCTGACCCTGGCGGTGAATTTCCTCGGCAATCGGCTCTGGACCTTCCGCTAGGCGGCCGGCCGCCGCGAGCTCCCGGGCCCGTCCGTGGGCAGCGGCCGGCGGGTAGCCGCCAGCAGCAGGGCGGCCACCACCACGCCCTCCGCCGGCTTGCGGTAGCGCCCCTCGTCGACCGCGATCAGGAGCAGTCCCTGGACCACGAACCAGAGCAGCAGGGCGCACAGCAGCGGCGCTGCGTGACGGTGATCGCCACGCCAGGCGCGCAGGCCCAGCGCCACCAGGGCAATGACGAACAGCGGGGCCCAGACGAAGCGCATCTGGCTTGAGATCCACTCGACCAGGTGCGCCGGGTTGCAGTCGGGCCATGAGGGGCCAAACAGCAGGTAGACCACGTTTTCGCCCACTAGGCGGCGCGCGGGCGGGGCTGCGGCGGCGACACGCCGCTCCTCCCGCGCCCAGCTGGCCGCCTGATGGTCGAGGTCGATGCGTACCCGCACGCTACCGCGGCGGCTGCCGTGGCCGTTGGAGAAAGGCGCCAGCGGGGCTTGGCCCATTGAGGGACTGCCGAAGACGTAGTGGTAGCCGCCGCCGTGTTTCGAGTAGTAGGTAATGTCGATCTCGCGGGCACCGGAAATGGCGTAGATCCGGTTCATCGCCGCCTGCCCCAGGGGCGCGACGATGCCCGTCTTGACATAGCTGCGGTAGCCCAGCAGGCCGAGCGCCACGACCACCAGCAGACTGGCCATGAGCGCCACCGCCAGTCGTCGTCGCTGGCGCCACCAGACGAAAGGCATCACCCCCACCGCGAGCGGGGCCACCACCCCGCGGGTCATCGCCGCCAGCAGCCAGAACAGCGAGGCGAGCATGAAGGAACCGCTATCGCCCCGCCGCAGGCTGCGCCAGCTCGCCCAGAAGGCGATGCCGAGCAGGGGCAGGAGCAGGGTCTCGCTCATGAAATAGCTGTAGATCCCCAGCCATGACGGCAGCCAGGCGAGCACCGCCCAGCCGGCCAGGGCGCTCTCCCGGGACGGCAGCAGCTCACGCAGGAAGCGGTACCAGATCCACGGCGTCGTCGCCGACAGCAGTCCGGCGTAGAGTGCCGTCAGCAACGGAATGTCGAGGGTAAACTTGGCGACGAAGCTCAGCCAGGCCTGGAACAGCACCGGGTCGGCCAGCGCCAACGGCGGCGTGGCGGTGCCGCTCGAGGCGTACTCCCACCAGCGCCCGGGATCGCTCCACAGGGCGTGCAGCGGATTGTGCACGAACGGCAGCCACAGGTGGATCAGTTCGCCGGCACCGATCAGCGCGTAAAGCAGCCAGACCACCGCGGCGGAACGCGGCCCCCCGGCCGCCGCCGTTTGCTCCGCCGGCATCCCCCGGCGCTCCTGCGACCCCGTCATGGCGCCCCCCTTCCTCTCCGATCGACCAAGTGTAACCGCACGCCGACGCCGAAACGCGGCCACGGCAAGGTCGTCATCGGCCGCGACTTGCGGGATACTGGCCGGCGACCGGCCCGGGCCGTGCCGCCGGCACGCCGCGCGCCTTTCCCCGATCAGTGCGACCGATGGCAATCAGCAGCGCAGCAGAAAACAACAGTACGGCGGCAATCCGCCCGGCATGGCACGACAGCGCCGGCCGTCTCGCACTCGTAGCCCTGTCAGCCCTGTGCTTCGTCCTGGCCTTTCCCGGCGGCAGTCTGCCGCTGCTCGGCTGGGTGGCGATGGCTCCCCTGGCCCTGGCCCTCCGCGGCATCGCGCCGGGCAGGGGCTTCGCCCTCGCCGGCCTGTTCGGCCTGGCCTGCTGGCTCGGCACCACTTGGTGGATCCCTCCGGCGGTAATGACCATGACCGGCGGCGGCGACGCGGTGGCATGGCCGGCCTACCTGCTGTTCTGCGCCTGGAGCGCCCTGCCTTACGCCCTGTTCGGGGCCGCCCACGGCCTGGCGCGCTGGGGCGACTCGCCGGCCGACAGCCTCGGGGCGGCAGCGATGCTGACCGCGCTGATCTACGCGATTCCCCAGCCGCTGCCCGGCAACCTGGCCCATTCCCAATACCTGCAGACCGAGCTGATTCAGCTCGTGGACCTCGGTGGCGTACCGCTGCTGCTGCTGGCGATGAACCTGAGCGGCTGGACCGTCGCCGCCGTCGTGCACCGGGCGGTCACGGCGCGGCGCCTCCACGTACCCGCCGCCGCCGCCGGCATCGCCGTGTTGCTCGCCGTCGCCGGCTACGGCCACTACCGCATCGACACGATCCGCACGGCCATGGCCGGCGCCCCGATCATCCACGTGGGCGTGGTGCAGCCCAACCTGCCGATCCACTGGCGACAGTTGACCGACGGTGGCCTGCCCCGATTCGACACCCTGTCACGGCAATTGATGGAGAAGCATCCGCGGCCCGACGTTGTCGTCTGGCCGGAGGTTCCCACGCCGTTTTCCTACCCAGACGACGCCGCCAACCGGCACCAGGTCGGCCGCCTGCTCAACAGGTTCGACACGCCGTTCATGGTCGCCTCGGGATGGGTCCGTGCCGGGCGTATGGTGGGCGGGGCGCCGGCCTACTACGGCGGCTCGGAGTTGGTCACCCGCACGGGGGTACAAGGCTATCTGAAACAGCGGCTGCTGCCGTTCGGCGAGTATCTCCCGCTGGAACAGCATTTCCCCCAGCTCAGGCGCCTGTTCCCGAATGCCCTGCGTTACGTGGCGGGGAATCGTCCCGGGCTCTTCCGGGTCAAGGCCGGTGCCAAGGCCATCCCCGTGATCTGCTACGAGGCGCTGTTCCCCGACCTGGTGGCGCGCGGGGTGGCGTTGGGGGGCAATCTAATCGTCAACCAGGGCGACGACCTCTGGTTCGGTCACACCCCGGAGCCGCGGATCCATCTGGCGTTGTCCCTGTTTCGCAGCGTGGAATTCCGCCTGCCCCTGGTGTTCGCCTCCAACAGCGGAATCAGCGCTGCCGTCGACGCCTCCGGGCACCTCGCGCAGGGTACCGAACTGCCGCAATTCACCGCCGCCGCCCGCACCTACACCGTTGCCTTGCCGCGGGTTTCTTCTCCGTTTGCGACCGTCGGCGACCTGCCGCTGGCAGCGATCGCCGTCTTTGCCGCCGGCGGCCTGCTTCTGCGGCTGGTGCGAAGACGTGGCGCGGCAACGGCGTAGGGAGCGCGCCCCTCGCGCCAAGCGGTCGGATTTACTATGCTTTTTGTGATGATCTCGGCGAGGAAACCCTTGCGTTCGGACCGCTCAAAGTAAAAGATTCACATATATGACCCCGACGCACCGCGCCGCGGGATTGAAAAGGCCCGACGAGGCCGACGAAGGAGGGGAACATGCGGGCAACTCACCTGGCATGCAAAACGCCCGGACGGCAGCGGCCGCGCGGATTCACCATGATCGAGCTGCTCATCGCCCTGGCGCTCGCCGCCATCGTGATCACGGCGGCGATTCCCGGCTTTACCAGCATCGTCCAATCCAACCGAATCACCTCACAGACCAACGGCTTGGTCAGCGCCCTGAACATCGCCCGTAGCGAGGCGATCAAGCGCGGCGTTGCCGTCACGGTGTGCGCCAGCGCGACCAAGATCGCCCCCGGCACCGCCTCCTCGACCTGCGGCACCGTCAACGACTGGGCCAACGGCTGGATTGTCTTCACCGACCAGGGGACCGCAGGCACCGTGGACGGAAGCGACACCGTTCTGTGGCGGCATGAGGCCCTGGATCAGACCACGGTCGCCGCCTCGACGGCGTTTGTCCGCTTTCTGGCCCAGGGCGACAGGGCTTGGTGTCTGGATTGCAACGACGACGGGACGGCGGTGACGTTCGCCGACCGCCTCTTGCACATCCTGGCGGCGCTCAACCCCATTCGGGACGCTGAGGCGGCCGGCGGCGGCGGATTCGGCGGCGGTGGCGGATTCGGTGGTGGCGGCGGATTCGGCGGCGGCGGCGGCGGTGGCTCGTCGAGCAGCTCCTCGAGCTCCAGCTCTTCGAGTTCCAGCTCCTCGAGCTCCAGCTCTTCGAGTTCCAGCTCCTCGAGCTCCAGTTCCTCAAGTTCCAGTTCGTCGGGCGGCTCGAGCAGCAGCACCAGTTCTTCCGGTGCCTCGACCACGGTGAACACGGCAGCCGGCTGCAGCACGCCCGCCGCCAGCGACAACGTGTTCACGCTGACCCTCGGCAAATACACCCGCACCGTAATCGTCAACAACTCCGGGCGCATCCAGAGCTGCAAATGACCGCTGCGCCGGCCGTCGTCTCCGGACGGCGGTCATCCCCGCCCCCGCCGCGGCACGACTCCGGATTCCGGCGACCGGCGGCAAGGCACGCGGCCCACTCGGAGCCGGACCGGGCTACGCCTTGCGCCCCTCGCTGGTCGACTGGAACGCCAACCCGGGAAACGCCCGCGTCAGCCCGCGCAGAAGACCTCGGGAATTGATCGCCAGGGCATATTGCACATAGGTGGGGTCGGCCGAGAGATGCCGTTCCTCGGTGCGCGCCCGTAGAAAATAGATCCCGTTGACCCCCAGCAACAGCACACAGCTGTGGATCGCATCCGGAACCCCCTGCGCCGAGACGAACGGAACCGCAATCAGCCACCACGCCAGGTTCTTGCTGATGTAGGCCGGATGTTTGCTGTAGCGGTAGACCCCGTTGGTGAGAATCCCGCGATTGGTCAAATTGGAAAAGCGCAGGCCAAAAGCAACTGTGGCCATGGCGTAAATTGCGAACAACGCCAGGATCGCACCGCCCCACAGCGCGTGCAGGAGCGGGCTGTTTGCGAGCCACTGGCCCCAGTCGTAACCATCGGCGTTATAGGTGAAATAGTTGACCGAGAACACCGCCCAGAACGGCTCGTAGCAGACCACGGCCACCAGCCAGCCGAACAAGGTCGGGTCGGTCGAGCGGATGTGGGAGTCGAACAGCCTCAGGGAGAGGCAATAGCCCACGACGGCGAAGAGAACGTCCACGAACATCAAGCCGCCGACGGCGAAGCGGAACAGCCCTTCCGACGTTGCCAGCAGCTTGCCGTAGTCCTGGTCGAACAAAAACGCACAGTTCGCCACCAGGTAGACGAACATCAGGGGCAGGAAGAAGCCCTTGACCAACCAGCCCAGATAGAACTGGGAAATCACCCGCACCCCCGGAGTCGGCCGCCGGCCCAGGAACCATGCGCCGATCCGTCGGTATTCATCGTCCGGTTCGCGTTGAAAGCCATCGATCAGGACGAAATAGACGACGGCAACGAGGGCGGCCGCCGGCCCCGCCGAGCCAACCAGTTCCCAGAAGTCCGCATAGTGAAGTTGATGATAGATCGGGAACAGGGCATAGCCGATGCCCAGCATGGAGACGGCGGAGAGCAACGCGACCAGCTTGCAGGCAACGCGCCCCAGTTCCGGCGCGAAAGCACGGGAGAAATCCAAGCCGGTGGAATGCCGGGAGGGGGTCTTGAGGAAAATGATTTCGAGGCCCGCGATGGTGGCGGAGAGGACCAGCATCAGGGTCAGGCCGACAACGAAGGGTTCGCGCACGCCGTACGACCACATCCCGTGAGCTGCCGCAACGGCCGCGACGAGTCCGACCACGTTGATCCGCATCGAGGTAACAGACGGGGGGAGGGCAACGCTGCGTTCTGGATGCATCTCGTGCCTCGAAACCAACGGCATCTGTTCCCAGCCGTGGTCACCCCGAACCGCGGGAACGGGCAGTACCCCGCGCAAAGCGCGCGGCGAAAAGAATTGGTGCCGGAAAGAGGAATCGAACCCCCGACCTACTGATTACGAATCAG
>CAZMMH010000028.1:0-13043 GCA_964567315.1 uncultured Gammaproteobacteria bacterium | reverse complement strand
CGCGTGGTGGCGATCGCGCGGCGCTGCTCTACCTGGATCTGGACGGTTTCAAACAGGTCAACGACAGTCTCGGTCACGACGTCGGCGATCTGCTGCTGCAGGATGCGGCCGAGCGCCTGCGCGCCTGCGTACGCGCCAGCGACACCGTGAGTCGCCTGGGCGGCGACGAGTTTGCGCTGATCCTGCAGGAGATCAAGGATTCGACCCAGGCAACGGCGGTCGCCTCCAAGGTCTGTGTCTCGCTGTCCGAACCCTTCGAGCTGAACGGGCACAGAGTGGAGATCTCGGTCAGCGTGGGCATCGCCATCGTGCCCGACCATGGCAACAGCGCCGAGGACCTGCTCAAGGGGGCGGACATGGCCATGTACCAGGCCAAGCAGAACGGCAAGAACGGCTATTGCCTGACGGTGGCCTGAGCAGGCGAGCGGCGGCGGCCCGGCGGGAGGCGCCGGCTCAGGTGGTTTCGGTCTGTTGTGCCCGGCCCCGGCCCCGGCTCAGCTGCTCGCCGAGCTCATCCAACGGGCAGGGCATGGCGATGCCGTAGCCCTGGGCGTAGTCGACGCCGATTTGGCGCAGGCGCTCAAGGATCTGCCCGTTTTCCACGAACTCGGCGATGGTCTTCAGGCCCATGGTGTGGCCGATGTCGTTGATCGAGCGCACCATGGCCTGGTCGATGCGGTCCTCGACGATGTTCTTCACGAACACCCCGTCGATCTTCAGGTAGTCCACCGGCAGGGTCTTGAGGTACGCAAACGAGGACATGCCGCTGCCGAAGTCGTCGAGGGCGAAGTGGCAGCCGAGTTCGCGGAAGCGGTGGATGAACTGGGTCGCCTTGCTCAGGTTGGTGATGGCGGCGGTTTCGGTGATCTCGAAGCAGACCTTGCCCGGCGGCACCCGGGTCCGGGCGAACATTTCGCCGGCGTATTCGTGGAAGTGTTCGTCACCGAGGGACTTGCCGGAGAGGTTGATGGCGCAGCGGTGCAGCCGCGCCAGCCGCTCCGGATTGGCCTCCAGCCAGTGCAGCGCGGCACCCACCACCCAGCGGTCGATGGTGGCGGCGAGGTCGTAGCGTTCGGCCGCCGGCAGAAAGAAGCCCGGCGGCACCGGATGGTCCTGTTCGTCGAGCATGCGCACGAGGAATTCGTAGTGTTCGCCGTCCTCCTCGCTGCCGTCGGCGGGCACGATGGCCTGGGCGTAGAGCACGAAGCGCTCCTCCTCGAAGGCGCGGGTGATGCGCGAGACCCATTGCATCTCGCCGTGGCGCTGGACGATCTCGCCGTCGCCTTGGTGAAACACGTGGATGCGGTTGCGGCCGCGTTCCTTGGCCAGGTAGCAGGAGGCGTCGGCGGTAGCCAGCACCTCCTCCCAGCTGCCGCTGTCGCTGTTGATTGCCGCGACGCCGATGCTGACGCCGATGCTGAAGGCCTCGTTCTGCCAGACGAAGCGGAAGCCACTCACCGCATCCAGCAGGCCGTGGGCGATCTCCCGGGCCCGTTCCAGGTCGCAGTACTCCAGCAACACGCCGAACTCGTCGCCGCCGAGGCGGGCCAGCACGTCGCGTTTGCGCACCCGTTCGGCGAGCACGCCGGCCAGCTCCTGCAGCAGCTGGTCGCCGGCCAGGTGGCCGCGGGTGTCGTTGACCACCTTGAACTGGTCAAGGTCGAGGTAGCAGAGCACGTGCTCCGAGCCGTTCTCGCGGGCGTCGTCCAACCGGCGTGCGAGCACCCGCTCGAACTCGCTGCGGTTGGTCAGCCGGGTGAGGCTGTCGTGGGTTGCCTGGTAGGAGAGCTGGCGGCCCAGCTTGCGCGCCTCGGTGACGTCGTGGAACACGATCACCGCGCCGATGATCCGGCCGTCGCGGTTGTTGATCGGGGCAACCGTGTTGTCCACCGCGATCTCGGCGCCGCTGAGATGGACCAGCAGGTGGTGCGGCCCCAGTTCCAGAGGACGGCCCGCCTCCAGGCAGCGATGAATGGGATCGGGCACCGGATGGTGGGTGAACTCGTTGACCAGTTGCAGGACCTCCGGCAGCCGGCGGCCCCGGGCCTCGCGGTTGCGCCAGCCGGTGAGGCGCTCGGCCACCGGGTTCATGTATTCCACCCTGCCCGCGGTATCGGTGCTGATCACGCCGTCGCCGATGGACTCCAGGGTGACCAGGGCGCGCTCCTTTTCGTGGTTGAGGGCGCGCAGCTGCTGGGCAAACTGTTCGTTGCTGAGCAGAAAATCCTCGCGGCGCGCGGCAATGTCGCAGACGCGCCGCAGCTGGTCGGCGCGGAAGGGCTTGGCGATGAAGTCGGCTGCCCCCTGGATGATCAGCTCGCCGGCGCGTTCGGCGGTGCCGTCGGCGGTCATGATCACCACCGACTGCGAGGGCTTCTCCGCGAGCATGGCCGCCAGCACCTCGGCCCCGGAGAGGCCGGGCAGCATCACGTCGAGCAGGACCAGATCGTGCTGGCGGCTGCGCCAGGCGGCGAGGCCGGACTCACCGTCGGCGGCGGCCTCGATCTGGAAATGGCTGCCGAGCACGTGGCTGACGACGGTGACCGTGTTGGCGTTGTCCTCGATCACCAGCAGACTGGGGCCGCGGGCCTTGGCGGCGTCGCCGCTGAGCAGGCGCTGCATTACGTCGGGCAGGCGGCCGCGCTGGTCGAAGGGGACGAACTGGTTGATTTCGTACTCCTTCGCGGTGACCTCGGCGATGCGATCGCTGTAGCTGCGGGTGACCACCACGATGGGGATGTCGGCATCGGTCTGAAACACGCCCGAACGCACCAGCCGTGCCAGTCGCCAGCCGTCGAGGCCGTCCAGGGGGATATCGGTGATCAGCGCGTCGATGCTGCCGGCGCGGAGCGCGGCGACCGCCGTGGCGCCGTCGGAGGCCTCGCTGACCTGCTGGAAGCCGGCCGCAGACAAGGCGTTGCGCAGGAGTGTGCGGATCTCGGCCTCGGGATTGACGAGCAGCAGGTGCGAATGCTCAACCATCTGCGCAGGGTCCTTGACGGCGTCGGAACTGGCCCTGTTGGCGAATTTCCATTTTGACGGGCAGGGAGAGCATAACAGAGTTGCCGCGGGCGACCGCAAGGGGGCGCGGCGCACCGGCGTGAAATCTATCCGGCCCTGGCCGGGTCTGATACTAGGAGCGCCGTGCCGCGCCGGGATGCTGGCGACGCGTGGCGAACTCGTCCATGATCGAAGGCTGACGCCAGGGGGCGCTCCAGTGCCCCGCGCCCGCCGGGCCCTGGCGGCGGTGCCTGCAACCGGCCGGTATGGAGAAGCATGTCGGAATCAATCTCGCCCCTGTCGGTGCGTCCGTTGCGCTGGTGGCGCTCGCTCAGCGTACAGATCACCGCCGCGCTGCTGCTGCTGTTCGTGCTGGCCGCGGCGGCGGTCGGCTTCAGCGTCTACGAGCTGGAGCTGCGCAAGCACGACTACGTCATCCTCAACTTGGCCGGGCAGCTGCGGGTCATCAGCCGCACCCTGGTGGCCGAGAGCCGCAACTACGACCGGCTCGCGGCCATGGGCATGCCCGGGACCCAGGCCGAGGCGTTCTATCACGACAATTTTCAGGCCCAGGCGGCACTGTTCGGGCGCATCGTCGATTCGCTGAAACGGCGGGTCCTGGATCCGGCGCTCACCGGCAGGTCCGATCCCCTGGTCTGCTCCTGGGATGCCCAGTCGCGGGCCCAGCTCGACCGCACCGCGGCGGCCTGGGCCCGTTTCCACGCCGGCCTGATGGCGGCCGCGGGGCCTGACCCGCATGCCCCGGATCTGGCCCGGGTCTCACGCTACGTGATCGACCACCGCGCCGAGCTGACCAACGCCTCCGACGGCCTGGCCCGCGCCTTTCAGGTCATGATGGAAGGCAAACTGCACCTGGTGATCCTGTTCAACGAGGGCATGCTGGCGCTGGTGGCGGTGGTGGTGGTGGTCCTGCTGGTGCTGCTGACCTACAGCTTCGTCCGCCCCCTGCGGCGCACGGTGGCCGGCTTCCAGCGGGTGGCCCAGGGCGATTTCGGTTCGCCCCTGGAGGTCAGGGTCGACAACGAGATCGGCCGCATGGGCGCCACCTTCAACGCCCTGGCCCGGCGTCTCGAGCATCTGTTCCGCCTGACCGAGCGCATCGGCAGCGCCACCACGCTGGACGAAACCCTGCGTTTCGTCTTCAGCGAGTTCCGCGACGTGGTGCCGATGGATTGGGTGGGGGTGCTGGCCCTCGATGCCAGCGGCCACCGTTTCGCCCTCGACCGGGTCTTCGCCGAGCGTGCCACCGGCCTGCGTGAGGGCGAGAGTTTCGCCGCCGAGGGCTCCCTGCTGCAGCGGGTCTTCGCCGGCGGCGCGCCGCTGCACCTGGCCGAGCTCGGCCGGAGCGAGGACGGCCCCTTCGCCGCGCGGCTGCACGCCGACGGCGGGCGCTCGGCGTTGCTGATGCCCCTGGCGGGCGAGCGCAACTGGGGTGTGCTGCTGGTGTTCGTTTCCGACACTGCGGCGGCCTACCGGCGCGAACATCTGGAACTGCTGCGCAACATCGGCGGCCAGGTGAGTCACGGCTTCGAACGCACGGTGGTGGCCGAGCACCTGGTGGTTTCGGCGGTCACCGGCCTGGCCAGCCTGGCGGAGAACCGCGACCCCGAAACCGGGGATCACCTGGAGCGCATGGCCCGCTATTCGGCACTGATCGCCGAGGAGCTCGGTCGTGAGGGTCCCTATGCCGGGCAGGTCGATGCGGACTACGTGCGCGCGATCCTGCGCTTCGCCCCGATGCACGACATCGGCAAGGTGGGTGTGGCCGACAGCATCCTGCTCAAGCCGGCGCGCCTGGACCAGGACGAGTGGCGGGAGATGCAGCGTCATCCGCTGATCGGTGCCGAGGTGCTGCGGCGCTGCGAGGCGCAGATGGAGGCGGTGGGGCACAGCGTCTTCGGCGTCGGCATCGAGATCGCCGAGGGTCACCACGAGAAGTTCGACGGCAGCGGCTATCCCCATGGCCTGGCGGGCGAGGCGATCCCGCTGGCCGCGCGCATCGTCGCCCTCGCCGATGTCTTCGACGCCCTCACCTCCAAGCGCCCGTACAAGGAGGCTTGGCCGGTGGAGCGGGCCCTGGCGGTGCTGGAGGAGGAGCGGGGGCGCCATTTCGATCCGGTGGTGCACGACGCCATGCAGCGGGCCCTGCCGCAGATCCTGGAGGTCTACGAGGCGCTGAAGCACGTCTCGGAGGGCCCCGGGAAGGCGTCCGCCGAGACGCCCGCCGCCGGGGAGTCGGCCGGCAGGGGCTGAGCGCTGGCGGGAGCGGAGCCTTCGTTCGGCGCCGCGTCCGTGTACCATGGGCGGGGGCGGCCAGGGGAGGAGACGATGATCGAGGTCGAGGCGCTGGTGTTCGAATACCCGGGCAAGCGCGCCCTGCACGGCTTGGACTTCACGGTCGCGCCGGCCACGGTGACCGCCCTGGTGGGTCCCAACGGTGCCGGCAAGACCACCCTGCTGCGCTGTCTCGCCGCCCTGGAGCGGCCCTTCTCCGGCCGCGTGCGCATCGCCGGCCTGGATACCGCCGAGGCGCCGCGGCGGGTGCACCGGCAACTGGGCTATCTCTCCGACTTCTTCGGCCTCTACGACGAGCTCAGCGTGCGTCGCTGCCTGGAGTACGCCGCCATGGCCCGCGGCGTGGAGGCCGGCGAGCGTCAGGGGCGGATCGCCACGGTGGCGGAGCAGCTCGGTCTTGCAAACCGCCTGGACGAGGCCGCCGGGGCACTCTCCCGCGGGCTGCGCCAGCGCCTGGCCATCGCCCAGGCGATCATTCACCAGCCGCAGGTGGTGCTGCTGGACGAGCCTGCCTCGGGGCTCGATCCGGAGGCCCGCGCCGACCTGGCGCGGCTGATCAACGAATTGCGCGAGCAGGGCATGACCCTGGTGGTCTCGTCCCACATCCTGGCCGAGCTCGAATCCTATTCCACCCACATGCTGACCCTGAGCGAGGGCCGCATCACCGCCCAGCGCGCCCTGCACGAGACGCAGCCGGAACAGGTCGGCCTGCGGCTCGTGCTCAGCCGTGACGTGCCGGACTTGGCGGCCGCACTGGGCGCCTGCGCAGGGGTCGCCGCCCTGCAGGTCGACGGGCGCAGCGCCAGCTTCCGCCTGGCGGGTGATGAGGAGGCACGCCGCCGCCTGCTGGCGGAGCTGGTGGGCCGGGGCCTGCCGGTGAGCGAGTTCGCGGTCGATCGCTTGAGCCTGCAGGAGGTCTACCTGGCGGACGTTCGGCGCGGTCGCGTCAGCGCGGAGGAGACGCCATGAATCCGGAGCTGCGACGCAATCTCTGGCTCGAACTGAGTCCGCACCGCTGGCTGGCAATGCCGGCGGTGCTGTTCCTGTTCTTCCTGCTGGCCTACCTGGTGGGCCGTCCCGCACCGGCGGGGCTGATCGCCGGTTACGCCGCCGCTGCCTTCATCGTGATCGCTGCGGTGTGGGGTGCCAAGCTGGCCCACGAGGGGATGCTGCGGGAGGTCGACGCCCATACCTGGGACGATCAGCGGCTGTCGCTGATCGAGCCCTGGTCAATGACCTGGGGCAAGCTGTTCGGCAGCACGCTGTTCGCCTGGTACGGCGGGTTGCTCTCCCTCGGCGTATTCGTCGCCGCCCACCTGGTGAGCGGCGGCGGCCTGCGCAGTCTCAAGCTGGCGGCGCTGATGCTGTTCACCGCGGTGGCCATGCAGGGGCTCGGGCTGCTGGGGGCGCTGCTGACCATGCACCGCGGCGCGCCCGGCGGGCGGCGCTACGGCGGCCTGTTCGTGCTCGGTCTGCTGGGGCTGTTCTGGCTCGGCGGGCTGCTGGCGCCGCTGGACATCGCCGGCCAGACCCGCTGGTACGGCCGTACCTTCGGCTCCCTCGACTTCGCCCTGGCCTCCGTGGGCGCCTGGAGCGCCTGGTGCGTGGTCGGTGTCTACCGGATTCTGCGGGCCGAGCTGCAGTGCGTGAACGGCCCCTGGGTCTGGCTGCTCTTTGTGCTCTTCTGCGACGCCTGGTTCGCCGGCTTCGTCCCGGCCGAGGCGGGGGCCGGGCGGCCGCTGTTCGCCTTCGGTGTCAGCGTGCTGCTGGCCTATTTCATGCTGCTTGGCGAGGCCAAGGAGTCGGTGGCCCTGCGCCGGCTGCTGCGCTACGCCGCCGCCGGCCAGCTCCGGCGGGTGGCACAGGAGCTGCCGCGCTGGTTCCTGACCGCCGTGGTCGCACTGTTGCTGGCGCTCTGGCTGACTCTGCGCCTGCCGCTGCCGGACCTCTTCGGCCAGAGGCTGGTCAGCGCTTGGTTTCCCTTCATCGTGCTCGCCTTTCTGGCCCGTGACGCAGGCCTGTTCCTATGGTTGAACCTGGGGCGCCGCCCGCGCTGGGCCGACGCGGCCGCCCTGGTCTATCTCGCGGTGCTTTACGGCCTGCTGCCGGCCCTGCTGCAGCTGCTCCATCTGGCCCCGCTGCGGCCCCTGTTGCTGCCGCCGTTGGCGGGCGGCGCCACGGCTCTGCTTTGGCCGCTGCTGGAGGCGGCCCCGCTGCTGCTGCTTGCGGCGCGCCGCCTGCGCAGCCTGGTGGCAGCGTGACCGTCGCACCCGCATTTTCCCGCTCGTAGATTCACGCATGGCAGCCTCCGTCCGGCTGCTTCTACACTGACGCGGAGCGCATCCCGTGGGCATTGCGGCGCCCGCGGGCCGCGGGTTTCGTCTATCTAGGGAATGGAGCGTGAGGTGGTTATGTCGATGCGTACCGGTACGGTGAAGTGGTTCAACGATGCGAAGGGTTACGGTTTCATTGCGCCGAAGGAAGGCGGCGACGACGTCTTCGTGCATTTTTCCTCGATCAGCGGCTCGGGCTTCCGCAGCCTGAGCGAGGGTCAGTCCGTGGAGTTCGAGGTCGAACGCGGCCCCAAGGGGCTGCAGGCGACCAACGTCAACGCAGTTTCCTGAGTCTCCGCCCCCGCTAGGCGCCGATCCCGCCGCCACGCCATCCGGCGCGGTGGACGTGTTCGCGTGCCGGGGTTGGGTTGCGGCTCCGGCCGCCGGACACGGCCGTGGCCGCGCCCGGCCGCGCGCGCCGCGGCTGTCCCATGCGGCGGCTGGTTGTGTTAATTTGGCCGTAGTCCAGTCCCGCATCGGGAGCATGGGGGAGCCGAGTCGTGGACGCCAACCGCCGCCATCTGCACCTGGTTGATCGCCATTTCCAGAGCCGTTACCTCGCCGTCGTGGTGATGTCGGTGGTGATCATGCTCAACCTCATCATCGGCCTGGGCTTCTTCTTCGTCGAACCCCTCTTTGGCCGCCAGCTGACCGTGCTCCATGCCGCCCTGCTGGGACTGGCGGAACTGATTCTGGTGGTCATCGCCTATTACGTCGGCATGCGTGCGAGCCAGCGGGTCGCCGGACCGGTCTACGCCATGGTGCATGCGATCGAACGCCTGGCCGACGGCGATTTTCGGGGTCAGCTACACCTTCGGCATGACGACTATTTCAAGGCCTTCGGTGAGGAGCTGAACGGGAGCCTCGAGCGCCTGCGCGAGCGGATCGCGGAGCTGCAGCGCAGCGCGGACGAATTGGCCGCCACGCTGCCGGACGACGGGCCGAGCCGGGAGGTCGCCGAGCGTCTGCGCGGGCAGCTGGCCGCCTTCCGCACGGAGGTCAAGGCGGACGATGAGACAGCGGGGTAGGCGGTGATGAGGGGGCTCCGGGGAAGGCCTTTGCGGGCAGGCGGCTACACCCTGCTCGAACTGATGACGGTGGTGGCCATCATCAGCATCCTGGCGCTGATTGCGCTGCCCATCTACAAGGGTTTTGCGGTGCGCGCCCAGGTCTCCGAGGGGCTGGGACTGATGGGCAATTTCAAGACCTCGATCGGTTACTACTATCTGGTCAACGGCCGTTGGCCGCTTACCAACAGGCAGGCGGGCCTGGCCCTACCGACCTCGTATTCGGGCAAGTACGTGCATTCCATCGGGATCGAGCCGATCATGAGTGGTGCCACCTACTCGGGCCAGATCGAGGTGGTGATCGTTTACGACAGCGGGAAGATTTCCGTCCTGGGCACCAACAACACCATCGCCTTCCGTCCCGATGCGGAAAGTGGCGGTAGCTTCACCTGGGATTGCAGCTACGGCACGGTGCCGGACCAGTATCGGCCGCACGTCTGCCGCTAGCGTATCGCGGTGCCATTGATGACCCTTTCAGCGAATCCCTGCGCGGCCATCCGCGGCGTTGTCGCCGTACACTAGGCCCCGCGCCGCTCACTCCCCGGCCGGCGCCTCGCTGCTGAGCAGGATTACCTCGATCTCCTCGGTGATCTCCTCCTGGCGCAGGCTGTTGCGCTGGCGGGTGAGTTGACCGAGCTCCTCGTCCATCCGCTTCAGCGCCCCCTCCAGGTGGGCGATGCGTTGGCGGTTCTCGGCCATCAGCGAGGTGTAGAAGAGGCCGTGCAGGGCCGCGAACAGGTAGTGATCGACCAGCTCGCCGAACAGCTGGTCGGGGTCGAGCTGCAATTGCGGCGGGTAGCCGCGGGCGGGGACCGGCGGCAGCGCCTGGAATGGCGGCAGCACGCTGAGTGCCCGCGGCACCAGGGTATCGGCGTCCTGGTGCAGCACGTTCAGGGCCAGTGGTCCGTGGGCCTGCTGCAGCTGGCGCAGGCTCTCCACCAGACGCGCCAGCACGCTCGGGATCTCCTCGGCCACCATCGGCCCGTCGAGCCGGGTTACCACCGGCGCCGTATCGCCCAGGCGCAGGCCCAGTTTGCGGCCGACGACGATCATCCGGTGGTCGCCGGTTTGGCCCTCGGCAAACTGGCGGTATCGGGCCAGCACCCGTTCGTTGAAATCGCCGCAGAAGCCGCGTTCCGAACCGATCAGTACGCAGGTGTTGCAGGCGGTCGGCGCCGGGGGCGGCGGATGGAAACGAACGAAGTCGGCGGCGGCGCTCTCCAGGGTGGACACCACCCGGCGCTGGGTCTCCAGGTAGCGGGCCAGGCGGTGGGTCTCCATCAGCGCCAGGCTCTTCATGCTGGTCATGATGCCGCGGATCTCGCCCAGGGCGGTCAGGCGGTGGTCGACGTCGCGCCGCTGGGTCATGCCGCCGGCCCGGGCCGGGCCAGCCAGCGGTCGACCTGCTCCACCCACTGGCCGCGTTCGCTGTCCAGGCGCAGGCCGCCTTCCGCCACGCGCCCCTGCAGGCGCTGCAGCGCGGCGCGCACCTCGGCGGGATCCAGCGGATCGAACAACCCCTCGTTGAAGGCCACCATCCAGGCCATCTGGAACTCGATCGGCAGCGGCTGCAGCCGCTCCTGCTTGAGGATTTCGCGCAATACCCGGCCGCGGCGGATGCGCTGCTCCATGGAGGCCTCCAGACGCGCGCCGAAGCGGGTGAACACCTCCAGTTCCAGAAACTGCAGGTAGTCCAGTTTCATCCGCCCGGCCTCCTCCTTGATCCGTGGGTGCTGGGCCTTGCCGCCGATGCGCGAAACCGAGCGTGCCACGTCGATGGCCGGGCGGAAGCCGCCGGCGAACAGGCCCTGGTCGAGGTAGATCTGGCCGTCGGTGATGGAGATCAGGTTGGTCGGGATGTAGGCGGCGATCTCGCCCTGCTGGGTCTCGACGATGGGCAGGGCGGTCATGCTGCCACCACCGTGCTGCGGTGCCAGGCGGGTGCTGCGTTCCAGCAGGCGCGAGTGCAGGTAGAAGATGTCACCGGGGTAGGCCTCGCGGCCCGGTGGCCGCCGCAGCAGCAGGGAGAGCTCGCGATAGGTGCGCGCGTGGGTGCTGAGGTCGTCGTAGACCACCAGGGTGTCGACGCCGCGCCGCATCCAGTATTCCGCCACCGCGCAGCCGGCGAAGGGCGCCAGGTACTGCAGCCCCGGCAGGCTGGCGGCCTCGCCCACCACCACCGTGGTGTAGTCCAGGGCGTCGTGCTCGCGCAGGATCTCCAGGGTGGTGACGGCGGCGGAGCGCTTCTGCCCGATCAGCACATAGACGCAGCGCACCTCCTGGTCGCGCTGGTTGAGCACCGCGTCCAGGGCCAGGGAGGAGCGGCCCAGCCCCTCGTCGCCGATGATCAGCTGGCGCTGGCCGCGGCCGATGGGCACCAGGGTGTCGATGATCTTGCTGCCGGTGAGCAGCGGCACCTCGACGAAGTCGCGGTGCGCCAGCGGCGGCGAGGGGGCGTCCAGGGGCATGCGCGCGGGGCACAGCGGCGCGGGGCGCCCATCCAGCGGTTCGCCCAGGGGATCAATGACGCGGCCGAGCAGGGCATCGCCCACCGGCAGGGCCAGCAGCTCGCCGGTGAGGTGCACCGGGGTGCCGGCGGTGAGGTGCTCGGTCTGCGCCAGCAGGATGGCCCCGACCAGGGTCTGGGTGAGGTGGAAGACGATGCCGCGGCTGCCGTCGCCGAAGACGAGGATTTCGTCCATGGCCGCCGAGGGCAGGCCGTTGATCCAGGCAATGCCGTCGCCCACCGAGGCCACCGTGCCCTGCTCGGTGACCCGCAGGCCGGGGGCGTAGCCGGCGAGCCAGGCGGCGCGCACCGCCAGCGGTCCCTCAGCCCCCATGGCCGGACTCGGCGAAGAAGGCGAGTTCGTCGCGCAGGTTGGCGCGCATCACCCAGGGCCCGAGCTCGATGCGCAGGCCCGCCTGCAGCTCCGGCACCTGTTGGAAGTGGCACTCGGGGGCCGTGCCGAGCAGTGCCGTCAACCGTTGCTCCAGGGTTTGGCGCTGGGTGGCGGGGAGCTCGAAGGCGCTGCATATCTGTAGCGTCGGTGTCTCGCCCGCGGTCACTTCGCGCAGGGCGGCGACCTTGTCTTCGGGCAGACCGTCGAGCTCGTCTAGCGCCAGGGCCAGCAGGCGCTGCTCCACTTCGGGCGAGGCGAGCCGGCCCAGCAGCCGCGCGGTGAAGGCGAGGCTCTGGCGGATTGCCTCCTGCTCCGCCTGGCGGGCCGCCTCCTGTTCCCGCTGCCGGTCGAGGAAACGGGCCTTTTCGCGCTCCTGCTCGAGGGACTTCATCAACGCCGCGGTGAGTCGTTCGCGTTCGTCGGCGATCTCCTCGTGCAGGCCGTCGCGGGCCTTTTCCTTCTCGTTCTCCCAGTCGACCAGGCGCTGCTGGTACTGGGCCTGCAAGGTCTCCGCCTGCTCGCGCATTCCGGCGGCGTCGGCCAGGCTCGCATCGATCTCGGCGCGCCGCTTGGCGATCACCGCCAGCACCGGCCGGTAGAGGAAACGCTTGAGAATCCACACCAGGGCGGCGAAGTTGACGATCTCGAGGAGGAAGGTGCTCCAGTCCAGTTCCACGGTCCTTTCCTCTACTTGGGCAACAGGAACTCGAGCAGCGGATTGCGGAACATCACGATCAGCACGATCACCAGCACGTAGATCGCCAGGGATTCGATCATGGCCAGGCCGATGAACAGGGTGCGCATCACCGCGCGCTCGGATTCAGGCTGGCGGGCCAGGGCGTCGAGGGCCTGGGCGATCGCCTGGCCCATGGCGCGCGCCGGCAGCATCACCCCGAGGGCGATGCCGATCACCGCCACCGCGGTGGAGACGACGACGAACCAGGTCATGTCGGACATCGGTTACTCCTCTTCTTCGTCTTCTAGGTTGATCTGCTGGGACTGAATACCGCCGGCGACGTAGATCAATGCCAGCATACCGAAGATGTAGGCCTGCACCAGGGCCTCGACCACGTGCAGCATGAGGATCGGCACCGGTACCAGCAGGCCGGCCACCGCCAACACCAGCAGGGCGGCCATCTCCAGGCTCATCATGTTGCCGAACAGGCGCACCGCGAGTGCGACCGTGCGGGTGATCTCGCTGATGATGTGGAACGGCAGCATGATCGGATTGGGTGCCAGGTAGTGGCGCAGGTAGGCACGCAGGCCCTGGGTGCGGATACCGAACCAGTGCACCGAGAGGAACACCACGATCGCCAGTGCCGAGGTGACCGAGAGGTCGCGGGTGGGCGAGTCGAGCCCGGGGATCAGGCCGGCCAGGTTGGCCACCACCAGGAAGATCCACAGGCTGCCGACGAAGGGCATCACCA
>CAZMMH010000027.1:0-13563 GCA_964567315.1 uncultured Gammaproteobacteria bacterium | reverse complement strand
GAATCCCTGCGCGGCGAGCCGCAAGGCGCGGGCTCGCCGGGGCAGCCATTCTGCCTCAAGAGGCCGCAACACCGCGGATGGCCGCGCAACGACTCGCCCAAAGGGAGCGCCGCCAATGCGCCAATCCTGCGTTGCCGTCCTTGGCAAGGGCTTGCCATTCCCGGCGGACGGCGCCTTGTCTTGGCCCATTGGCGGCGCTCTGAAAGGGTCATTAGTCGCGGCGCAGTGCACTAGCCGCCGGCGGACGCCGGCCCCGCCCTGGCCAAGCCATGCGTCCCGCCGATCTCCACGTTCGTCGCCTCGACGGCAGCGCCGACCTGCTGGCGCTGCACCGGCGCGCGCCGGAGCGCTATCCTCACCTGCTGCAGAGCGTGGTCCACGGCACGCCCCAGGCCCGCTGGGACATCCTCTTCGCCTTTCCCGGAGAGCGCCTGACCCTCGGCGGCGACGGGCGCCTGAGTGGCCCTGGCGCCGGCGACGATTTTCTCTCGGCCCTCGATGCCTGGTTCGAGCGCGAACGCAGCGTACCCCCCTCAGGGGCGAGTCTGCCGTTTCGCGGCGGCTGGTTCCTCTACCTCGGTTACGAACTGGCGGCCCAGGTGGAACCGGTGCTCACGCTGCCGGCCGCCGCCCAGCGCCTGCCCACCGCCTTCGCCGTGCGCCATCCGGCGGCACTGCTGCGCGACCATGGCGACGACGGCCTGTGGGCCGTGGCGGAGTCCCCGCAGCTGCTGGAGGCCCTGGTGACGGAAGCGGAGGGGGCGCTGCCGGCCCCCATGCGTCGGCCGCGGGTGACCGCGGTGGAGGAGGAGCCGGGCGAGCGCTATCTCGCCGGGGTCGAGCGGATTCAGCGCTATATCCGCGACGGCGACGTATTTCAGGTGAACCTCTCCCGCGGCTGGCGGGCCCGCCTGGCCGAGGCGCTGGAGCCGGCGGAGGTGTACGCTGCCCTGTGTGCCGCCAATCCGGCGCCGTTCGCCGGTCTGGTTTGCACCGGCGAGGGCAGCGCGGTGATCAGCTCCTCGCCGGAGCGATTGCTGCAGGTACGGGGCGGGCGGGCCTCGACCCGGCCCATCGCCGGCACCCGGCCGCGCGGCGCCGATGCCGCCGCCGACCGCGCCCTTTCGGCGGAGCTGCACGGCCATCCCAAGGAGCGCGCCGAGCACGTGATGCTGATCGACCTGGAGCGCAACGATCTCGGCCGGGTCTGCCGGCCCGGCAGCGTGCGGGTGGACGAATTGATGGCGATCGAGTCCTATACCCACGTGCACCACATCGTCTCCAACGTGATCGGCGCGCTGCGCCCGGAGGTGTTGCCGGGGCAGGCGATCCGCGCGGTCTTTCCCGGCGGCACCATTACCGGCTGTCCCAAGGTGCGCTGCATGGAGATCATCGCCGAACTGGAAAAGGCGGGGCGCGGGCCGTATACCGGCTCCATGGGCTATCTGAACCTGGACGGGGACCTGGACCTCAACATCCTCATCCGCACCCTGCTGCTGGAGGATGGGGTGGTCAGCCTGCGCGCCGGCGCCGGGATCGTGGCCGATTCGGTGCCGGCGGCGGAGCTGGAGGAGACCCGGGCCAAGGCGCGCGGCCTGCTGCGGGCCCTGGGACTGGAGGGGGGCGCATGATTCTGATCGACGGGCGGCCGGGCAACGCCGTCGATGCCCGCGACCGCGGGCTCGCCTACGGCGACGGCCTGTTCGAAACCATCGCAGTGCTCGGTGGCCAGCCGCGCCATTGGGGCCGGCACCTTACGCGGCTCGAGCAGGGCTGCCGTCGCCTCGGCTTTGCCGCGCCGGACGGCGGCCTGCTGCGGCAGGAGGCGATGGACCTGTGTGCCGGCCGCGAGCGTTCCGTATTGAAGTTGCTCGTCACCCGCGGCGTGGGCGGACGCGGCTATCGTCCGGCGACGGCGCAGCGGCCGACCCGGGTGCTCTCCCTGAATCCGTGGCCCCACTACCCGGAGCGTTTTGCCGGGGAGGGCATCCGGCTGCGTCTGTGCGAGACCCGCCTCGGCCGCAATCCGCGGCTGGCGGGCCTCAAGCACCTCAACCGCCTGGAGCAGGTGCTGGCGCGCCAGGAATGGGACGATCCCGAGGTGCCCGAGGGGCTGATGCTGGACAGCGGCGGCAACGTGGTGGAGGGGACCCAGAGCAACCTGTTCCTGGTCACCGAGGGCCGGTTGGTCACGCCCGATTTGTCTGCCTGCGGCGTGGCTGGCATCATGCGCGAGGTGATGCTCGAACACGCCGTGCAGATGCAGATCCCCAGTGAAATTCGTGATGTCCGCCTGGACGAGGTCGAAGCGGCGGATGAACTGTTCGTCTGCAACAGCCTGATCGGGCTGTGGCCGGTGAACGACTTCGCCGGGCGCCGCTACGCGGTCGGCCCCATCGCCCGGCGGCTGGCGGCGCGCCTGGCGGAGGACCGCGCATGAGCGACACGTCGCCCCCGCTGCGCAAGCGCCTCGACCGCCTCCTCGGGCTGCTGCTCGGCGGTCTGGTGCTTGTGGCCAGCCTGGCCGGCGGCTGGCTCAAGATGGACTACGACAGCTACCTGAAGACCCCTCTCAGCGTACCCGCAGGCGGTCTCGACTTCGTGGTGGTTCCCGGCAGCAACATCCGCCTGCTGGCTGCCGACCTGGCCCAGCGCGGGGTCACCGACAAACCCCGCTATCTGGCCTGGTACGCGCGCTGGCATGGGCTGGCGGGCAAGATTCAGGCCGGCGAATACGAGATCACGCCGGGCACCACGCCGGTGGCCCTGCTCGACCGCTTCGTCCGCGGCCAGGTCAAGCAATACCGCCTGACCATCATCGAGGGCTGGACCTTCCGGCAGATGATGGCGGCACTGGAGGCGGATCCCGCGGTGCGCCACACCCTGCAGGGGCTGTCGCCGGCACAGGTGATGGCGCGCCTCGATCATCCGGAGCAGGCGGCGGAGGGCATGTTCTACCCCGACACCTACCGTTTTCCCCGCGGCACCACCGACCTGACCATCCTGGCCAAGGCCTACCGCACCCTGCAGACGCGCCTCGCCGCCGAGTGGCAGGCGCGGGCGCCGGGGCTGCCGCTGCATTCGCCCTACGAGGCCCTGATCCTCGCCTCGATCATCGAAAAGGAGACCGGCGCACCCCAGGAGCGGGCGGAGATCGCCGGGGTCTTCGTGCGCCGGCTCGAGAAGGGCATGCGCCTGCAGACCGACCCGACCGTGATCTACGGCATGGGTGACGCCTTCGACGGCAACCTGCGGGCCGCCGATCTCAAGCGCGACACGCCCTACAACAGTTACACCCGCGCCGGCCTGCCGCCGACCCCGATCGCCCTGGCGGGGGGCGCGTCGATTCACGCCGCGCTGCATCCGGCGCCCGGCGACGCGCTCTATTTCGTCTCCCGCGGCGATGGCACCCACCAGTTCTCGGCCACCCTGGCGGAGCACGACCGCGCGGTACGCAAGTATCAGTTACACCGCTCCGGCCACAGGCCGGCGCCAAGGGGGCATTGAGATGCGGGGACGCTTTGTCACGGTGGAAGGGGGCGAGGGGGTCGGCAAGTCGAGCAACCTGGCCTTCGTCTGCGGCCTGCTGGAGGCGGCCGGGATCGAGGTGGTGCAGACCCGGGAACCCGGCGGCACCCCGCTGGCCGAGGAGATCCGTCAGCTGCTGCTGGACCACCGCAACGACGGCATGGCGGTGGACTGCGAGCTGTTGCTGATGTTCGCGGCCCGCGCCGAGCACATCGCCCGGGTGATCGAACCGGCCCTGGCGGCGGGCCGCTGGGTGCTGTGCGACCGCTTCACCGACGCCACCTATGCCTACCAGGGCGGCGGCCGCGGCATCGACCGCGGGCGCATCGCGCGCCTGGAGGCCTTCGTGCAGGGCGCGTTGCGCCCGGACCTGACCCTGATCCTCGACGTGCCGGTGGAGATCGGCATGGCCCGCGCCCGCGGCCGCGGCGCCCTCGACCGCTTCGAGCGGGAGCAGGGCGAATTCTTCGAACGGGTGCGCAGCGCCTATCTGGAAATCGCCGCCGCCGAGCCGGCGCGAGTGCGGGTGATCGACGCCGCGCCGCCCCTGGAACAGGTGCAGGCGGCGATCGAGGCGGCGCTGGCGCCCTTCGTCGGAGAGGCGGCCCATGGTTGAGTGCCTGCCCTGGCAGGGGGAGATGCTGGCCGAGCTGTTCGCCCGCCAGCGGGCCGGGCGCTTGCCCCACGCCCTGCTGCTGAGCGGCCCCGCCGGGCTCGGCAAGCTGGCCTTCGCCCAGGCGGTGAGCGCGGGCCTGATGTGCGAACAACCGGGGGAGGCGGGCGAGCCCTGCGGGCGCTGCAAGGGCTGCCAGTTGCTGGCCGCCGGGACCCATCCCGATTTCCTGCAGGTGGAGCTGGGGGAGGGGGCCCGCGACATCAAGATCGCCCAGGTGCGCGAGCTGATCGGGCACCTCACCCTGACCAGCCAGTACGTCGGGCACCGGGTTGCGATCATCAATCCGGCCGAGCGTATGAACGTCAACGCCGCCAACAGCCTGCTCAAGACCCTGGAGGAGCCGTCCGCGGGGACCCAACTGATCCTGATCAGCTCGCAGCCCTCGCGCCTGCTGGCTACCATTCGCAGCCGCTGCCAGGTGATTCCGTTCCGTGCACCCGCGACCGATACCGCCGAGGCGTGGCTGCGGGCGCAAGGGGTGGCCGAGCCGGCGCTGCCCCTGATCCTGAGCGGTGGCGCGCCGCTGGCGGCGCTGGCCCTGAGCGAAAGTGGGGCGCTTGAGCGCAGGCGCGCGCTGTTCGACGATCTGCAGGGCGTCATGCGCGGTAAGGGCGACCCGCTGGCGGTCGCGGCACGCTGGGCCAAGGAGGAGGGCACGGAACTGCTCGACTGGCTCGCCTCCTGGAGCGGCGACATGATTCGCCTGCGCATGGCGGGGGGCACGGCCCATCCGGCCAATCCGGATCTGGCGGAAGAGTTGCGCCCGCTGGCGGAAACGGTAGACTTAAACTGCCTTTACGGGCGCCTCGATCGGGTGCTCGACGCGCGGCGACTGGGGACGGCAAGCATCAATCGGCAGCTGCTCCTGGAGGAGTTGTTCATCGACTGGAGTCCTCTCGCCGTGGCAACGAATCGTAGCTTGGGAATCGGATGAGCGATCAGGCCGTATCAGCACGCGCACCGCGGCAGGGAATTCTCTCCCTGACGATCAAGGACAAAAGCGCCCTTTACGCGGCCTACATGCCGTTCGTGAAGAACGGCGGACTGTTCATTCCCACCAACAAGACCTACGAAATCGGCGACGAGGTCTTCATGCTCCTCACCCTGATGGAGGAGACGGAGAAAATACCGGTCGCCGGGCGCATCGTCTGGATCACCCCCAAGGGCGCGCAGGGCAACCGCGCCGCCGGCGTCGGGGTGCAGTTCAGCGACCAGGACGGCGGCGCCGCGCGCAACAAGATCGAGACCTACCTGGCCGGCGCCCTGCAGTCCGACCGTCCCACCCACACCATGTAATCCGGCCTCCGGCCGTTTCGCTCGAGAGTTCGTCATGCAACTCGTGGATTCCCATTGTCACCTGGACCGGCTCGACCCGGCCCATTGCGGCGGCAGCATCGAGGCCGCCGTCGCCCATGCCCGGGAACAGGGCGTGCAGGAGATGCTCTGCGTCGGCATCAACCTGGAGGAACTGCCGGGGATGATGGCGGTGGTGGAGCGGTTCGACGGCGTCTACGCGTCGGTCGGCGTGCACCCCAACGAACACGAGGGCGAGGAGCCGAGCCTGGAGCGGCTGCTGGTCCTGGCGGAACAGCCGAAGGTGGTGGCCATCGGCGAGACCGGGCTCGATTACTTCCGCAGCGAGGGCGATCTCGACTGGCAGCGCGAGCGCTTCCGCGTCCACATCGAGGCGGGCCGCCAAACCCGCCTGCCGCTGGTGATCCACACCCGCGAGTCCTCCGCCGACACCCTGGCGATCCTGGAGGCGGAGCACGCCGAGGAGGTGGGCGGGGTGATGCACTGCTTCGTCGAGGACTGGGCCACCGCCAAGCGGGCCCTGGACCTCGGTTTCTACATCTCCTTCTCCGGCATCGTCACCTTCAAGAGTGCCGCCGAGCTGCGCGAGGTGGCCAAGCAGGTCCCGGCCGACCGCCTGCTGGTGGAGACCGACTCGCCCTACCTGGCGCCGGTGCCCCACCGCGGCAGGAGCAATCAGCCCGCGTACGTGCGCCACGTGGCCGAACTGGTCGCCGAACTGCGCGGCACCGACCCCGAGGCCTTCGCCGCCCAGACCAGCGAAAACTTCCACCGCCTGTTTGCCGCGGCTGGCTAGTTTTCAAAACCAAAAAGACTGTCTCACGCAGAGACGCAAAGGCGCAGAGAAAAGCAGAATATCTGTTGATATGAAGCGCGCGGTACTGACGTCTCTTAGCGCATGCACAGGGCGCATGCACAGGGCGCATAGGCGGAGACGAGACGGCTGCGGTTTGGCGCTACGCGCCCAATACCTGCATACCCATTTCAGGAAAACTGTTTTCCTCTGCGCCTTTGCGTCTCTGCGTGAGGCAGTCTTTTTCTTTTTTCGTCTAAACGGCAACCGTCTCGGCCAGGTCGCAGGCGCGCTGCAGCACCTCGCGGGGGGTGTAGAAGTGGGGCGAGAAGCGGATGCCGCCGCCGCGCTGGGCGCAGACCACACCGTGCCGCACCAGCGCCTGATAGAGGGCCGCGTTGTCCGTGCCGGGGCGGCGGAAGGTGACGATGCCGGCGTAGCGGCCAGGGCGGTCGTCGGTGATCGGTTCCAGGGAGGCTGAACCCTCGAGCCGCTGCAGCAGCCAGTGGCTGTTGTCCAGCACCCGTTCCTCCACCGTTGCCATGCCGGTCTCGTCGAGCAGCGAAAGGCTCGCCTCCAGGGCATGGGCGCCCATCAGGTTGGCGCTGCCGCATTCGAAGCGCTGGGCGCTGGCCGCCGGGGCCCAGTCGCTGCGGTCGAAATCGCCGGCGTGTTCCAGCATGTGCCAGCCGTACTCGTGCAAGGCCAACCGTTCGCGCAGTTCGGCGCGGCAGTAGAATACCCCCAGGCCCTCGGGGCCGAGCATCCATTTGTGGCCGTCGGCCACGGCGAAATCGGCCTGGATCTCCTGCACGTCGAAGCGCACCGCCCCCAGGCTCTGGATCGCGTCGACGCAGAACAATACCCCCCGTTCGCGGCAGGCCGCCCCCAGCCGGGCCAGGTCCATGCGCAGGCCGCTGGCGTACTGTACCGAACTGATCGCCAGCACCCGGGTGCGTTCGTCGACCCGCTCCAGCAGGGCGCCTTCGGGATCGTCGCCCGTCAGCGGCGCCATGCGCGTCGCGACCCCGTAACGGGAGAGCGATTCCCAGACGATGCGGTTGGAAGGAAACTCCCGGTCGCCGATCACCACGTTGTCGCCGTCACGCCAGGGCAGACCGTGGGCCACGAAGGAGAGCCCCTCGGAGGTGTTCTTGACCAGGGCGATGTCGTCCGCCGAGGGGGCGTTGAGCAGGCGCTGCGAGCGCTCCCGCAGGCGCGCCTCGGTGGCCAGCCAGAGCGCATAGTCGCGCGAACCCTGGAACATGTTTTCGGTGGCGAAGTGGCGCACGGCATTCGCCGTGCGCAGCGGCCACGGCGCCACCGCGGCGTGGTTCAGGTAGAGCAGGGCGGGGTCGAGGGGGAATTCGGGGTGTTGGGACATCCGTGACGGCTCCTTGATTGCCTTCGACCACGATTTTAGGGCTTCGCGGTCCATATCCATAGCCGCCGGGTGGCGTGCCGTCGTTGTGCACGAAGCGCAGAGGATGCGCGTGGAAGATGATCTTACGTGGGGTGCAGGCCCCCGGTGGCCCGTTCCGACTCCGGGCTTGCTACGCGGAAATGCCCTCGTTGACCTCCTGCTTGCTGTCGATCGGGAGCCATACGGTAAACGTGGTGCCCTTGCCAACCGTCGTTTCCACCTCGATGCGGCCACCGTGCGTCTGCACGATGCCATACGCGATCGAAAGGCCGAGCCCCGTGCCCGTGCCGACGGGTTTGGTGGTAAAGAAAGGTTCGAAAAGGTGCGGCAAGGTGTCGGCGGGAATGCCGGGGCCAGTGTCCGCGATGGCAACGAAGACCTCGCGTGCCGACTGTCCCGTGCTGATGGTGATCTCGCCCTTTTCCGGTATCGCCTGGGCGGCATTGATCAGCAGGGCGAGAAAGACCTGATTGATCTGCGACGGGATGCAGTAGACCTGCGGGAGTTTCCCGTACGCCTTGGCGAGGGTGCAGTGATACTTGATTTCGTTCCAGACGATGTGGAGCGTCGACTCGAGGCCTGTATGCAAATCGGTCCATTCCCATTGTCCGCTGTCCGCGCGGGAGAAATTTTTCAGTTCACTGACGATATTGCTTATGCGGGCCAACCCTTCCAGAGATTCGGAAATCAACGGGGCGATATCCTCGCGAAGTGCGTTTGTGTCCTTTTGCTGTTTGAGCAGCTCGACCTTGGCCAAGGCCGGGTCGTTTTCCGGATGCTTGTCCTCCAACGCTTCGTAGGCCGCGAGGAGTTCGAGCAGGTCGCCAAGATACGCCCTCAGCGTTGCCATGTTCGATTTCAGGAAGGCGAGCGGGGTATTGATTTCATGGGTGACGCCGGCGGCCAGCAGGCCGATGGCGGCGAGCTTTTCGGACTGAAGCAATTGGCTCTGCGCTGCCTGGGCTTCTTTCAAACGTCGGGCCACCTCGGCTTCGAGGTAGCTGTTTTGGTCGGTCAGACGGTCGCGGGCGCGCTTGAGCTCAAGCTGGGTGCGGACGCGGGCAAGTACCACCGGAGCGCTGAAGGGTTTTGCAATGTAATCCACGGCTCCGACCTCGAAGCCGCGCGTTTCCGCGCTGGCGGAATCCAGTCCGGTAACGAACATCACCGGGATAGCGCGGGTGGCGGGATTGGCGCGCAATTGCATCAGGACGTCATAGCCGTTCATCTCCGGCATCATTACGTCGAGCAGGATCAGCTCGGGAGGCTGCGCCGTTGCCGCGATTTCCAGTCCGCGCGCACCCGACGGGGCGACCAGCACCTCGTAGTGGGGATGGAGCAGGCCACCGAGAATTGTCAGGCTATCCGGATCGTCGTCTATCAGCAGAATGCGCGCCCGTCCCACTGTTGATGAACTCTCACCGACCATACGGGCATCCTCTCCCGGCATCATTCGCCGCTCAGTTGGGTGTGGGACTGCCGGGCACGACTCAGTGTTTCGAGTGCCTCGACGTAAAGAAAGTGTTCGGCCTGGCGTACCAGCTCCGTGCCCGCGGCGCCCAGCGCATGTTCCAGCAGGGCTGCGTGAGTCCCAGCGAGGAGGTTTGCCTGCATGCTCGAACCCGCCAGGGCCGGCTCCAGTTCGGCCAGTACCCGCCGTACGGCTGCCCAGTCCACCTCAGCATCTGCAGGAATGCCGGGGCTATCCGGCAGCGCCGCGAGAATGGCCGGCAGCAGCCGCTGCAGTTCGCTGTTCAGCGCAACGGCCATCTCCTCGATCGCCGCATTGTCGGCCCCCTGGCCGATGGCCTCTTCGAGGGTGGCGGCGAGGTGTTGCACAGCAACGGCCCCCAGGTTGCCGGAGCTGCCTTTCAGGCTATGCGCAAGTCGTTGCGCATCCTTGCGCTCGCCGTGAGCCATTCGCTCTTGCAGCTTGTGCATGTCCTCGGCGTGCTCGTCCGCGTAGCGACGCAGCAGGCGCAGGTAGGTGGGGAGGTGGCCGTTCAGCACCTTGAGGCCCTTTGCGGTCTCCAGGCCGTTGATCGAGGTGAGGGCGGCCGGCAGCGCGTCTGTCGTCGCGGCGGTCGCCGGTGATTGCACTCCGGTGTCCGGCAGCCAGCGCCGGACGGTGGCGAAGAGTTGCGCGGGATCGACCGGCTTGGCGATGAAGTCGTCCATCCCCGCCTGCTTGCCGCGCCTCCGATCCTCGTCGAAGACGTTGGCGGACATGGCCAGGATCGGCAAGGTGGCGTAACCGGGAAGTCTGCGGATGGCGCGGGTCGCCTCCAGGCCGTCCATGCCGGGCATCTGGATATCCATGAGAATCAGGTCGAATTGGTCTTGCTGCGCCTTGGCGACCGCCTCGCGGCCGTCGTTGGCGACCTCCACCTTCAGGCCGGCCTCGCTCAGGAGCTGCACGGCCACCTCCTGGTTGATCGGGTTGTCCTCGGCCAGCAGGATACGCACGCCAGTGCGCCCGTCTTGCAGGGCCCGTTCCGCGACCTGCACGCTCTCGGCCAGCGCGTCCAGGCTGAGTCGGCTCTTGCCGAGGCGCGCAGTGAACCAAAAAGCACTGCCCTGGCCCGGGGTGCTTTCCGCACCGGCATCACCGCCCATCAGAATGGCCAGGCGCCGGGTGATCGCCAGCCCGAGGCCCGTGCCGCTATAGGCCCGGGTGGTGCTGGCATCGACCTGCTCGAAGGGCCGGAAAAGCCGGGCTATCTCCTCTGCCGCAATGCCGATGCCCGTATCGGCCACCTCGAAGCGCAGCAGCAGCGCCTGCAGCGACTCCTCCACGACGTTGACGCGCAGGACGATCCCGCCCTGGTCGGTGAACTTGACCGCGTTCTGCAGATAGTTGACCAGCGCCTGGGTCAGGCGCGTGGCGTCGCCGACCAAAACCTCCGGCAGACCCTGACGCTCGACCGTCAAGGTCAGGCCCTTCTCGCGCAGTTTGGGATCGATCACCGCGACCGCGGTATCCAACATGCGTCCGACCGCGAAGTCGGTGGCGGCCAGGTCCAGCCGGTCGACCTCGATCCGGGAGAGATCGAGAATGTCGTCGATCAGCGACAGCAGGTGGCGGGAGGCATCCACGATCTTGTCGAGGGTCGCCCGTTGTTGCGGATCGTAATCGCCACGCTGCAACAGGTAGGTGAGGCCGACGATGGCGTTCAGCGGTGTGCGCACCTCGTGGCTCATGTTGGCGATGAAGGCGCTCTTGGCCTTGGTCGCCGCCTCCGCGGCGGCCCTGGCCGCTTCGAGCTCCGCGGTCCTGGCGGACACCAACTCCTCGAGGTGGCCGCGGTATTGGTCCAACTCCTCCGCAACGCGTTTTCTTTCCGTTACGTCCTCCTCGACCGCGACGTAGTGGCTGATCCGCCCATCGCTCTCGCGGATCGGGGAAATACTCGCCAGCTGAATCATCTCGCTGCCATCCTTGCGCAGGTTGATGAATTCGCCCTGCCAGGTTTCGCCGCGGGCGAGGGCGGCCCACAAGGCCGCCGTGGTCTCGGGTGGCGTCCTGCCCGACTTCAGGATGCGCGGGGTCTTCCCCAGCACCTCTTCCCGGCTGTAGCCCGACACCGCCACGAAGGCCTCGTTGACGTATTCGATGTTGCCATCGAGATCGGTGATGAAGATGCTTTCGCGGGTCTGGGCCACGGCGAGCGACAGCTTGCGCAGCTTGGCATCGCTGCGGCGGCGCTGGACGATGCGCCACACACCGTCGGCGATCAGCTGGACCGTTTCCACATCGAGGTCGGTGTAGGGCGTGGTCTTGTCGCGGACCCCGACGAACATCACCACCTTGCCTCCCTCGATCACCGGCACCGCGAGCCTGCGCCGCGCCCCGCGACGGGTGTCGACGCTGCCGCCGGCGGTAGCGTCGTCGTTGTGGACCACCGGTGCCCGTCGCCCCAGGACCTCTTGCAGAAGGTCGGCCTCGGCGGGCGGAGCCGTGTCGTCGGCCGCAGCGCCGTGCGCCGGCGACGGCGGAGGTGTCCCGGTCAGGAACGTCAGGCCGTGGTCGGCGACGAAATGGCTGAAGCCGGCGCCACTGCCGGTGACACGGGCCGCCAGTGCCTGGGCATGGGCGATGAAGTCCGGCTCGTCCATCGTCTCGGCGGCATCCGGCAGTGCCAGCATGCCGTCGGCCCGCTCGGTCTGGGTCCGCAGGGTGGCCTCGTTGTGCTTGATCTGGGTGATGTCGGTCAGCGCAACGCGGAGGGTCGGGATGGACTCGTCGTCGCCGATGCGCAGGCAGTCGAGCTGCATCTGCAGCCCGCTGCCATCGCCGTGCTGGAGCGTCAGCTCGCAGGTGCGCTTGTCGCTATCCGCCATGGCGCGGAGGAATATCATCTGCCAGCGCTCGACGTCGGCTGGCGCGACGAAGGCGGAAAACCGGCGATCGACGAGTTGCCGGCGTTCGATGCCGAGCAGCGTCGCAGCGGTGAGATTGCTTTCGGCGATCACGCCGTTGCCGTTTACGGTGAGATAGCCGACCGGCGCGAATTCGTAGAGGTCCAGGTAGCGGTCGCGGGACTTCTCCAGTGCGATCTGGGCCTGGCGCAGGGATTCGTTCTGCATCTCCAGCTCGAGCTGGTGCACCTCCAGCTCGTGCAGGAGCGACTCGGGGGACCGGGACGGCCCCTCGTTTGCTGGCATGGATGCGCGCTTCTCCTCCGCCTGGTCACGCAAGGTCGGCGTGGGCGGCGTCCCGTTGGTATTCATGGGCGTCGCCCCGAAACGTCGGGGGATGTGCCGACCGTTCTATGGTCATCGCCGATCACTGGTCCGCCTCCTTTCGTTGCCGGCGTCTCCCTGGGGGGACGTCAATCGGGCTTCGGATCTGGCTGGGGTTCTTCTATCGCCAGCAGGATCAACTCGGTCTCCCTTGGCTTGCCGACGATGCGACGGCCGTTCAGCACCATGGTCCGCCGTCCGATCCCGGGGAACTCCGTCTCCACGACAAAGTCCTCGAAGCTCTGGTCACGGGGCAGTATGGTCTCCAGCAGTTCGCGCAGGCTGGGGAGATCCCACTGCCGGTCGCCCAGCTCATAGATCGAACGGCCCATGGTCCGCTCGGGCCCGGTCTGGAAGACGCGGTAGAAGGCGCGGCTGGCGGTGACCACCCGCATGCTGGAGTCGAGCACCAGCAGGGGTTCGCGCACGGTGTCGATGATGGCCTCGGCCAGTTCACGGGCCGCCTGCACCTCGTTCTCTGCGGCCACCCGCTGGCTGATGTCGCTGAAGGTCAGCACCACACCCTCGATGACGTTGTCCAGGGTCCGGTACGGCTGGATTCTGACCGCGTACCAGATCCCTTCGCCGGTGCTCACCTGGAGCTCGCACGGGACCAGGCTGTCGAGGACCGCCCGGGCCTCGGCGAGCAGATCGACGCCGGTGATGTCCGACTTGATGTCGCTCAGCGGCCGCCCGACGTCCGAGGCGATCAGCCGGTAGACCCGGTCGGCTTCGCGGGTGAAGCGGCGGATGACCATCTGCTCGTCGAGAAAGATGGTGCCGGCGCTGACGTTGTCGAGGAGGTTCTTCATGTCGTTCTGCATGCCGGCCAGCTGCTCGATCTTGCTCTGCAGCTCGGCATTCACCGTGCTGAGCTCCTCGTTGACCGATTGCAGCTCCTCCTTGGAGGTCTCCAGCTCCTCGTTGCTCGACTGCAGCTCCTCGTTGGCCGACTGCAGCTCCTCGTTGGTGGACTTGAGCTCCTCATTGGAGGCCTGTTGCGCCTCGATGGTGCCCTGCAGGTTTTCGCGGGTGTAGGCCACCTCGCGCTCCAGCTCCTCGATCCGCCGCTGCTCGATCGATGTG
>CAZMMH010000026.1:0-13962 GCA_964567315.1 uncultured Gammaproteobacteria bacterium | reverse complement strand
TCCATGCGCAGGTAGTCCGGATCGGCGGCGATGGCGTCCACGTACACCCGGGTCATGCGCAGCAGCACCGAGCCGAAATCCGTGGGGCCGGTGAGAACGGCGTCGACGTAGTTCTCCCGGGTGCAGGCGATCTCTGCCAACACCGCCTCGTAGAGCGCCTCCTTGGAGTCGAAGTGACGGTAGAGCACCGCGGGACTGACGCCGAGGCGGCGGGCCAGGTCGTCCACCGAGACCCCGTGGTAACCGCGGTCCGCAAACAGCACCTTGGCCACCGCGAGGATGGATGCCTTGCGCTCCGCCGCCTTGAGCCGTTTCGCCATGCCCGACCTACGCCTTGCGGATCAGGAAGGCGAATTCGTTCCCCCGGGTGGTCGACCCCAGCAGTTCGTTGCCGGTCTGACGGCAAAACGCCTCGAAGTCCTTCACCGCTCCCGGATCGGTGGCCACCACCCGCAGCACCTCGCCGCTGGCCAGGCCTCCGACCGCCTTCTTCGCCCGCAGGATCGGCAGTGGACAATTGAGGCCGCGCGCATCCAGTTCCTGTTGGTATTCGCTCATCGTCTTGTCTCCCGGTTGCCGTAACATAGTTAGTGAACGTTTACTTTTATAGAAGGGAGACCGGAAGCTGTCAAGCCATAGCGGGAAAAGGGGGCGCAGGCGGCAGGGCACCCCGGGCTTTGGGTGCCGGGCCGGGGGCGCTATCATGCGCCGTTTCGCCAATCCGGCACGGCCGGGCACGGAGAGCAGCCATGAGTTATCGCAAAGCCGAGATCAAGAAGAAGGCCAACGTCTACTTCGACGGCAACGTCACCAGCCGCAGCATCGTCACCGCCGGGGGGGAAACCAAGAGCCTCGGCGTCATGCTCCCCGGGAGCTACACCTTCAACACCGGCGCCCCCGAGGTGATGGAAGTCACCGAGGGCACCTGCCGGGTGAGGCTGGCCGGCGACAGCGAGTGGAAGGACTACGGTGCCGGCAACAGCTTCGAGGTACCCGGCGACTCAAGCTTCGAGATCGAGGTGATCGCCCTGCTCGATTACGTCTGCCACTTCGGCTGAGCGCCCGCGGCGGCCCGCCGGTCGCACCGGCGGCCGCCAATACCGAAAAGGTGGCCCGCTCTCGGCGCCGCCCGGGCCGCTGTCAGACGCTGACATGTAGGGCAGTGTGACCGTCGTCACGTTCGCCACCACCCGCTCTGAGCGGGGTCTCCCGTATCATCCAATAACCATGCCGCCGTCGCCGACAATCGGAGGCGACCCCAAGAACGGTGGAGACAGCCCATCAGCACGCACGACCCCGACACCCCCCATGAGGTCACCCTCGACCAATTGGCGGCCGCCGTCGCCGACAACGAACTGGTCTATTACTACCAGCCCCGCATCTCACTGATCACCGGCCGCGTTTGTGGCGCCGAGGCCCTGCTGCGCTGGGTCCGGCCCGACGGCAGGGTGACCCCGCCGTCGGCCTTTATCCCCCTGGCCGAATCGTCCGGCTACATCACCCGGCTCGGCCTGGCGATGTTCCCCAGGCTGATCGCCGATCTGTTGATCATCAACGACCTGTACCCGGAGCTCACCACCTCGTTCAACCTCTCGGCCAAGGATTTCCTCAGCCGGGACATGCTGGAGCTGATTCAGCAGGCCGTCGCCGCTCACGAGATCGACCCCGCCCGGCTGCAAGCCGAGTTGACCGAGGCCTCAATGCTCGACCACGACCAACCGGCGGTGCGGGCCAATCTGAAGGCGCTGCACGCCAGTGGCGTGGGCCTGGCCATGGACGACTACGGCACCGGCTATTCGACCATCGACGTGCTCAGCCGCTGGCCCTTCGACATCGTCAAGCTGGACCAGGGCCTGATTGGCCGCATGGCCGACTCCGAACGCAGCACCACCATCGTCCAGGCCAGCATCCGCATGGCCCATCAACTGGGCATCACCATCGTCGCCGAGGGCATCGAAACCGCAGCCGTTTACGAGTTCCTGCTGCACGCCGGCTGCACCGAGGCCCAAGGCTTCTGGATGGCAGAACCGATGCCCCTCGAGGCCTATCTGGACTTTCTCGGCAGCAGCCACCGCTGGTCCGGCATGCCGACCGGCCTGATCCATATGGCCCTGCTCGACCATATCCACTGGCGTCAGGCCCTCATCGCCCAGGTCAGCTGCATCGCCTTCCACGGCTGCACCACCTCGCCTGAGATCCGCAGCCCGGCGGCCGAGCTCGACCCTCACCGCTGCAAGCTGGGGCAGTGGTACTACGGTGCCGGGCGGGAGTTCCGCGGCAACGAGCTGTTCGACCAGTTGGAGGCGCCCCACAACCGTCTCCATGAACTGGGCGCACGGCTGCTGGAGCTGGCCCGGGCCGGCGCGCCGAAGACCGAACTGATCGGCTGCCTGCGCGAGTTGACCCGCCAGTCGTCGGATGTGCTGGAACTGCTGCAGGGGCTGGAGAGCGAGGCCCTGATCGCGCCCCCTGCACGCGGACACGTCGGCGGCCTGACCGGCGGTTGACCCGCCGCCTCACGCCGACAGCAGGTCGGCGATCAGGGCCCGCACCGAGGCGGTCTCGAAGGGCTTGTCACAGATGGCCGAGGTGCCCGCCTGGCGCACCGCGGAGAGGCGGCTCTCGTTCGACTCGCTGGTGACCATCAGGATCGGAATGGAGCTTTGGCTGCTCTTTTCCCTCACGTGCTCGACCAGCTCGCGACCGTCCATCTCCGGCATGTTGTAGTCGGTCACCAGCAGATCGTAGAGACCGGCGGCCAGCATCTCCACCGCTTCGTGCCCGTTGCCCGCCTCATCGATGTGCTCGATGCCGAGATTGGAGAGCACCCGGCGGATGTGTCTGCGCGCAGTAAGGCTGTCGTCGACCACCAGCACCCGCAGCAGTTCCGGGTCGAAGTCGGCCAGGGCGCTGGTATCGGGGACGATGTAGTCGACCGCGGCATGCAGGGCCCGCTGCAGCTCCCGCGGTGCGAAGGGCTTCGGCAGGATGGCGATGGCGCCGGCCTGGCGCACCGCATCGAGGCTGGTCTCGTCGGTCTCACTGGAGACCAGCATGAACGGCACCGCAGCGAGCGCCGCGTCGGCCCGCATGCGCTGCACCAGTTCGCTGCCGGTCATGTCGGGCATGTGCATGGCGCTGATCACCAGGTCCGGAACCTCTTCGCCCATCGCCGTCAGAGCCGCGCCGCCGCTCTCCTCGCCGAGGACACTGCGCACCCCGGTCTCCTCCAGGCGCTGGGTAATGATCTTGCGCTGTACCGCCGACGGCTCCACCAGCATCACCAGCAGATCCGCGACCGTCAGTCCTTCCTGCATAAAGCCCCCGATTGCATCTACCGCTGATGCCCCGCGTCGATCATCTTCGGTGAGCGCGGCCACAGGCCGACGCGCCCCCTCCGGCAGCCGTCAATGTTCGACCTCGTCGACGTCGGCCTGCCCGCTGATACGGCGCCGTAGGTGGGACCATGAGACACCCACCGCGAGCACGCCGCAGAGCACCACCTCCACCAAATAGGAGATGGCGCGCACGCTGTCGGCGGGAACCAACTTCAGGTCGACCACCATCCACAGCAGGGTGCCGAAGAAGGCAAGCGCGAGAAACAGCCCGAACGGGCCGAGGGCGCGCAGGGTGGCACGCAGGTAGACGGTCCAGCCCACCAGCAGCACCACACCGACGAAGGCCTTCAACGGCAGCATGCCGCTGAGGCCCTGCTTGAGCCAGTGGAAATAGGACACGCCTTCGGGGTTGTAACTGGAGAAAACGAGAAGCACGGCAAACAGGAAGCGGAGTCCGAAGCCCTGTGCATTGATGCCGTTGGCGGCCATGCCAATCCCCTCATCCAATTGTGTATTGAGGGGAGTCTACAGCTTCGGGCGAACGGCGGCGAAGCCCGCACCGCGCCGCGGCCGAGGCCGACCGACGGCTCAATCGCCGACCGGCGGCCCGCTGTCGCCGCCACGCAGGCGGCTGATCACCGCGCCGAGGGCACGATCGAGCACCGGCGCCGCGGTGATCAGGCGCGCGGCGCCGCGGCGGAAATCGGTGGCCAGACCGTGGACGGTCTTCTGCGCCACCACCTTGTGGCGCCAGTCGACGAAGGTCAGTTCGCCGAGCAGCTGACTGCGATAGATCAGCCGGCCGCGCCGCCGGTTCTGCTCTTCGTCGTCGAACTCCACCCACTGCCCCAGCTTCAGCTCGCGCACCAGTTGGGTGTAGTCGTCCTCCTGGCCGCGGGCCTCGTCATCGCCGCCGAGAACGATGTCTTCGCCCTCGGCATCCGCGGTACTCTCCAACGTCACCCCAAAGCCGGCCTGGTTGAGGTGAGCCGCGATAGCGTCCAGGTCGTCAGGCATCTGGCTGCCCACGCTGAGCGGCGGCGGCTCCAGGTTGTCGCCGCGCAGACCGGCGAGATGAAACGGTTCGATCGAGGCGACCAGGGCGTCGCAACGGGAGCGGCGCATGCCGATCAGCGCACAGGCGGCGCGAATGTTGCGCAGCAAGTCCGGAATCGCCAGCGCCAGATTGCGCCGGTCCTCGGTCGACGGTTTGGGCTCCACCGACCAGCAGAGGGTCTGCAGCACCCGCACCTGCGCCTCCCATTCGCCGCCTTCGGGATCGTCGTCGAGGGCGACCTTGGTCATCACGGTGCGCCACACGTCGTTGGCAATCTGCTCGACCACCTGGGGCAGGCGCACCAGGCGTGGCGTCAGGTTGGCGAACAACTGGTCGACCCGCTGGCGCGCGCGCACCTCGCGCTCACGGGCTGCCACCTCCTCCTCGGCACGGGCGCCGGCCTCGGCGCAGCGCTGCTCCAGTTCCGCGAGAGAGCCGCGGAAGGCCGCCAGCAGACCGGAGAAGAGGGCGACGTCGTCCTCGAATTCCGTCAACACCCGATCCACCACCCGCTCGATCAAGGCAAGCAGCTCACTGCCCTCCTGGCCATCATCGACGCCCACGCCGGCGCGGGCCAACTCGTTCAGCAGCTGCCGCGCCGGGTGCTGGCGACGGGCGAGAAACTCCTTGTCGAGCAGCGCCACCTTGAGCATCGGGATCTGCAGCCGCCCCAGCAGGGCCTTGACCGCGTCAGGCAGATCGTCGTCGTCGAGGATGAAGTCGAAGAGCATGCCGATGACGTCGATCATGGCGTCGTCGAGACGATTGAGCAGAGGCTCGGCCCCGCGCGCGTCCAGCTCCTGGGTCAGCGCGCCGCGCAAACCACCGCTGACGGCGCCGCCGCCGGCGAAGGCGCCGTCCACCACCCGCTGCTGCAGAACCTGCAGCGCTCCGAGCAGCTGCGGCGGCGCCGCCACCCCGCCGCCGACGGCGGGGCCGAGCTGCCCGCCGGCGGCATCGGCGCCGGCCGCCGACGCCGTACCGCCACCCAGCGCCAGCAGATGCTGCAGCACGATGCCGAGGTCGCCGCTGGCAGCCTCCGCCGCGGCCGCGGGATCCAGCGGCGCCGCCGGGCGGCGAGGCGTGCCGCCACGGCTTTCGAACGGGCGCCGCTCGATCACCAATTCGGGCAGCACGCCCTCGTTGATCAGCTGCCGGTTGACCTCAGCATAGAGGGACCCCAGGTCGCCGATCACGTAGCGATCGAACATTTTGTAGATAATCAGGCGTACGCGGATCTCCGCGTCCAACGCCTTCAGGGCGGTGGCAAAGGCGGCGCAGAGCTGTCTCGGCCCGACGGGGTTGAAGGTGTCGCCGAGATCGCGCCCGAGCAGGTGGCCGAAGCGACGGGTCAACGCCTCCAGTTCCACCTGCAGGGTGCTGTTGACCTTCTCCACCATGTCGTCGATCGCCAGTGACTCCTCAAGACTCGCGTCGTCGAGCAATTCCATGCGTTCGAAGGAATAGTTGTCCGCCGCGGCGGCGTTGGCCGACGGCGGGGAAGGCAGGCGCCGGAAGCCGTCGCTCACCTCGCGCTGAAACTCCTCGGCAACCTCGCCCTTGGCAATGCGCACGCTGCGCATGGTGTCGAAATAGAGGTCCTGGACGGCGTTGTTGTCGGCCTTGTCGGCCATCTCGAACAGGGTGTCATCGACGTTCTCGAACAACGCCTGCAGGCGCGCCTTGGCAAAACGCTCGGCGATCACACGGCTGCGCTCCAGGGGACCGAACACGGAGTGCCCCCCGCCCAGTCCATGGCCTTCCAACGAAATGACCGTGCCGCTGCCCATTACGATTGTGTCCGCTCCGTTTGCCTTTGGCTTCAAATAAAGACTAACGCCGGCAATATCTCTGTGAACCGGTTCACATCGGCCCGGCCTGGCGCGTGTGAAATGTGACGGCGGTTACGCTCCGCGCAGCCGCCAGGTGGGGACATCCGCAGCGTCGACCAGACCATGGCGACGCAGCCAGTCACGCGCGTCCTCGGCATCGCGCTCGAACCAGGCGCGCGCCGAGCCGAGGCGGAAGGTGTAGCCCCACGCATCCATGTCGAGGAACATGCGCCCGCGGCCGAAGCCCGGCAAATGGTCGGCCAGCAGCAACTGAAGATAGCAGACCCCGTTCTCCTCGTCGTAGCCGCCCCCCGCATCGGTGTGCAGCTGGGCGCGCCGTTGCGGGTCCATGCAGACGAAGTGGCAGCTCTCGTGCAAGGCGGAATGCACGGGGGTATCGCGACGCAGCAGCAGGCGATCACCGATCAGGCCCGCTTCCGCATCACCGAACCAGCTGCCTGGAATGGGTTCGCCGTCCGCCACCCATTCCAGGTGCAGAGCGTAGCGGGCCAGCAGGGCGGCCAGATCCGTCCCATTCACCTCGCCGCAGGTAAGCACCGTCATTGTCGGATCTCACATTGCATTGGCCGACGGATTATAGGGCCTTGCCCAGGCAATGCGGAGGTCAAGGCGAGGTCAGGCCGTCAGGCATGCCGCGACGGTTGCAGCTTTCCGGCCCGACTACCGTTTACCGCACCTTCGGGCCACACTACCGGGCGGGGCAACCGCCGTGGACGGCGGTCGAGGGGGATTCCCGGATGCAGTACGAGCCGCTGGTGATGGTGATCGACGAGCAGGCGGTGTTCGACCAGCTGTCGCCGATCCTGAAGCAGGAACTGGCGACCGAAAACCTGGTCCATTTCGAGCGCCGCGAGGACGCCCTGGCCCTGATCCGCGCCGGGACCCGGGTCGATTTCATCTTCTGCGCCTGGGGCGCGGGCAGCGCTGAGTTCGTCGCCCAGGTGCGCCATGGCCCGCAGACCCACAAGCCCCCCGTGGTGGTGCTGGCATCCGCGGACAGCGACGACACGCTCGCGGCGGCGACGCGGGCCGGGGCCAGCGAGGTGCTGATCAAGCCGCTGTCGGCGGAGCCGCTGGGCGAAGCGCTGGCCAGACTCAAACACCTCACGGATCACCGGCGCCGGCGCCGGGCCCGTCTCGGCGGGCGTTTCGGCCTCACCGCCGGCCTGGGAGGGGGCACCGAGCTCCCGCTGGAGTTGCTCGACCTCTCCATTGAGGGCTGCCGGGCCCGCGCCGCTGGCGCCGATTTCCCGCGGTTGCCGATCTACGCCTCCGCCACTCTGCAGATCCGCGCTGGCGACGAGGCGATCCGGGTGGCCGGCGAGGTGATCCGGGTGGAACACGACTTCGGCGAGCGCGACACCGGCGACACCATTCTCGTCACCTTCGAATTCACCGATGCCGAGCAGGCGGATTACGTGCGCCTGCAGGCGCTGATCGACGGCGATGGGGAGGTAGCGGGCGATGCGGCGCCGTGAGCGGGCATCGCCCGGCGTTCATTTTCCGGCGAGGTAGTGGTAGTCGTCGAAGGTCAGCACCCATTCCGGCTTGTTCAGCACCAGGGCGGCAATCAGCATGCCGGTGAGAAAGGCCTCGGAGAAGGCCATCATCGGCACGAACACCAGATAGAAATTGTCGATGTGTTCGAAGGTATAGGCGCCGGCCAGCAGCATCACCGCGGTGCTGGCGAACACGCTCAGCACGAACGACAGCCCGGCGGCGAAAAAGCCGTTGAACAGCACGTAGACGAAGAACTGCCGCGGCAGCCAACGGGACGCCGCGCGGTAGAGACCGTGGCTCACCGCCACCGGCAACACCACCATCAGCAGGCCGTTCAAGGGAATCGCGCTCCAGTCGGCCATGTGGTTGAAGGCGGTGCCGCAGAGTACGGCGCTCAGGCCGAGGATGGCAAAGGGCCAGCCGAACATCAGGGTCAGCAGGGTGGCGCCGATGGCATGGTACTCCATGCCCGGATTGACCCCGGCCTTGCTGATCCACATCAGCAGGGCCACCACCACCGCGCCGAGGAAGGCGTTCCACAGGCGGGTGTTGGACCGCATCCGCGCCCAGTCGGCACGCCACAGGGCCCAGCCGGCGATCGGCAGATAGAAGAGGAAACCGGCCCAGAGCCAGGCCGGCGGCAACAATTTGGCGGTCAGGTTCATCTCAGCTCCCGGGCCGACCGACGGGCGGCCCGGCCCTTGCGTGAGGCGCAATCGGCAACGCCCATTTCGGCCTATGTTAACCTACCGCCGCGCGTTGCGCCGATCGCAGACAACCCCACAGGCAACAGCGGAAACCCGCATGTCCGAACGCCCCATCTCCAAGACCGCGGTGGTCACCCTGTTCGACCGCGTGGCCGAGGGCTACGACGGCCCCGCCCTGCGCCTCTACCCCTTCAGCGCCGACCGCCTGGTTCACCATCTGGCGCCGCGCCCCGGGGAAAAGGTGCTGGACGTTGCCTGCGGCACCGGCGCGGTGGCCCTGGCCGCGGCCCAGTCGGTGCTCCCCGGGGGCCGGGTGATCGCCATCGATCTCTCCGAGCGGATGCTCGACCGGGCGGAGTTACACCGCGGCAAGATGGCCCTGGACAACATCGACCTGTTTGACATGGACGCCACCCGGCCGGAATTTCGTGCGGACTATTTCGACCGAGTGGCCTGCAACCTCGGCCTCAGCTACCTGCCGGAGCCGGTGGAGGCGCTGCGCGCCTGGGCCTGGGTCACCCGGCCCGGCGGCAGCATCGTCTTCAGCACCCTCGGCGGACAGGCACTGGAGCCGCTGCGCGACCGCCTGCTCGGCGCGCTGCAGGCGGTCGGCGGCAAGCCCACGCCCGCCTGGGTGGGGCCGCGCCTGGAGACGCCGGAACAGTGCCTGGCCGCGGCCCGGGCCGCCGGCCTGCAGGAGGCGGAGGTGATCCGCGAGCAGCTCGGCTACCATCTTCCGCACAAGGAGGACTGGTGGGAGTTCGTCTGCAACAGCGACCTGCGAGCGCTGATTGCCGGCCTGTCGGACTCCCAGCTGGCACAGCTGCGCAGCCGCCACTTTGCCGAACTCGACGCGCTGATGGGCGAGCACGGTCTGTGGCTGGACGGCGAGGTGCTGTTCTGCCGCGCCCGCGCCGGCTGAGCCCGCGCGAATTACGCGGTATCTTGGCCCGCGGGTCGTCTACCATGGGCCGGCCCCCAAACCATTGCCACAGGTGACACGACAATGACCGGACAGCCCCTTCCCGACAGTGCCTTCGACCAGCTGTTCCGCACGGCCCGCAGCCACAACGGCTGGCTGCCCAAGGCGGTTGACGACGCCCAGCTCGAGGCGATCTACGACCTCTGGAAATGGGGCCCCACGGCCGCCAACAGCAGCCCTGCGCGGGTCCTCTTCGTCACCAGCGCGGAGGCCAAGGCCCGACTCAAGGGGTGCCTGGCCGAGGGCAACGTGGAGAAGTCGATGACCGCGCCGGTGGTGGCCCTGGTGGCCATGGACATGGAGTTCTACGAGGAATTGCCGCGGCTGTTTCCCCATACCGACGCCCGTTCCTGGTACGTCGGCAAGCCCGAGGCGATCCGCAACACCGCCTTCCGCAACAGCACCCTGCAGGGGGCCTACCTGATGCTGGCGGCGCGCGCCATGGGCCTGGACTGTGGCCCCATGTCCGGTTTCGACGCCGACAAACTCAACACCGAGTTCTTCCCGGACGGACGCTGGAAGATCAATTTCATCTGCGCCATGGGCTACGGCGATCCGGCCAAGCTGTTCCCGCGCCACCCGCGCCTGGGCTTCGGCGAGGCCTGCCGGATCGTTTGACAGGCAAATCTTGACTGTCCTTCTAGGTTAACCTACACCTTGCTTACGGGCGCCGCCGCTGTGGCGGCGCCTCGCTCCCCGTTCTGTCCACGGAGGTGCGCCATGCAAAGACGTCTCTATTTCATGCTCCCCGACGCCGGCCACGCCCGCCGCGTGGTCAGCGACCTGGAAGGCTCCGGGCTCCCCCGCAGCTCCCTGCATGCGATGGCCCGGCCCGGCGCCGACCTGGGCGGGCTGCCGGCCGCCACCCCGGTGCAGCAGGTTGACCGCCTGCACGGCCTGGAACGACTGCTCTGGCGCGGCAACCTGCTGTTCTTCTTCCTGATGCTCGCCCTCTTCATCGCCGGCCTGGCCGACGGCTCGCCCTGGCTCGCCGCCCTGGGCGCGACCGCCATGGCGGCGAGCTTCATCGCCGGCCTGCTCTGGACCTACGTCCCTGACGCCGCGGTCCACGAATTCGACGATGCCCTCGGCCACGGGGAGATACTGCTGATGGTGGACGTCGCCCCCAGGCAGGTGGAGGAGATCGAGCGGCGCGTGCACGGCCGCCATCCCGAAGCGGCCGTGGGCGGTGTCAGCTTCCTCGCCGGCGCGAGCAACTTCTAGGCGGCGGCAGCGCCCGCGCGGTCAGTGGCTCGCCGGCAGCGCCCCGCTCTTTTGCAGCAGGGCGAAGACCCCCTGCGCCAGGTCGGCATAGCCCTTGGCGTTGGGATGAATCTTGTCGGACTTGCGCGCGGGGTCGCTCTCGATCGAGGCCAGGGTCGCGCCGTCGTAGGGAATGCCGTAGGCCTTGGCCAGGTGGGCGTAAAAGGGCGCCGGCTCGCGGAACATCAGGGTCGGCTCGGGCACCCCGAGCAGCACCACCTGCACGTTGCGCTGCTTGGCCGCATCGAGCATGCGTCGCAGGCTCGCCTCGATCTCCTCCGGCGGCACCTTGCGCAGCAGGTCGTTGCCGCCCTCGCACAACACCAGCAGCGCCGGATGGTAGCGGTCGAGCAGGGCGGGGAGGCGTTCCGCCCCCTGTGGCGTCAGCTCGCCGGGAACCCCGGCGTTGATCACCTTGTGGCCGCTCAGGTGCGCCAGCACCGCCGGATAGCTTTCGTCGGCCTTGGCCCCCGTACCGTGGGTGAGGCTGTCGCCGAAGGCGAGGATCACCGCGTCCGCGGCCAGCGGCCGGAGCTTCGGCGCGGCTTGGTGCCCGCAGGCGCTGAGAAGAAGGGCCGCCACCAGCGGCAGCCAGTACAGGGCCCGTTTCGGGCCGGTCATGCGGAGAGTCTGTTCCATGCGTCGAGTGCCGCCACCTTGTAGGCTTCTGCCAGGGTTGGATAGTTGAAAACCGTGTTGAGAAAGTAATCCAGGGTGCCGCCGAGGATCAGCGCCGCCTGGCCGATGTGAATCAATTCCGTGGCCCCCTCACCGAGGATGTGCACGCCAAGCACGCGCCTCTCCTCAAGGCCGACGATCAGCTTGAGCAGCCCCTGATCGAGGCCCATGATCTGGCCGCGGGCGGTCTCCCGCAGCCGGGCCACGCCCACCTCGTAGGGGATCTTCTTCTCGGTCAGCTGTTCCTCGGTCATGCCGACCATGCTCATCTCCGGCACCGCGTAGACGCCGAAGGGGAAATTCTCCTGCATCGTCAGGTCGAGGCAGCCGAAGGCATGGCAGGCCGCCGCCCGGCCCTGCTCCATGGAGGTGGAGGCGAGGCTGGGGAAGCCGATCACGTCGCCGGCGGCATAGACGTGGGGCACGTTGGTCTGGAAGTGCTCGTTGACCTTGATCCGGTGGCGGCTGTCGTACTCGACCCCGACCTTGTCCAGTTCCATGGTGGCGGTGCTGCCGGCACGGCCGGCGGCAAACATGACGATATCGGAGCGAACCCGCTTGCCGCTGCCGAGGGTGGTGATCACGTGGCCGTTCTCGTGAGCCACCCCGATCACGTCCTCGCCCAGGCGCATCATCACGCCGCGCTCGCGCATCAGATGAACGAACTCGTCGACAACCTCGCCATCCATGAAGCCGAGGATCGAGGTGCGACCATCGACCAGCGTCACCTCCACGTCCATGGCGCTGAAGATGGACGCGTATTCGATGCCGATGACCCCGGCGCCGACCACGGTCATGGAGCGGGGAATCCTTTCCAGATGCAGGATGCCGTCACTGTCGATCACCGTGCGGTCGTCGAAGGGGATGCCCGCCGGACGCACCGGGTGGGTGCCGGTGGCGATCAGGAAGCGCTCCGCCTTGAGCTCCAGGGTTTCACCCCGCGCCGGCTGCACCCGCACCGTTTGCGGATCGACGAAGGTGGCGGCGCCGGCAATGACGTTGACCCCGTTGCGCGCCAGCTGGCTGTTGATCACCTCCACCTCGCGGCGGATGGTGATGTTGAGGCGCTGTTTGAGGTCGTCGATGGTGAGGTCGGGTTTGAGCCGGTAGTCCTGGCCGTAGACCCCGCGCTGCTCCCAGCCGGAGAGGTAGAGCACCGCCTCGCGCAGGGTCTTGCTGGGAATGGTGCCGGTATGCAGACAGACGCCGCCCACCGCCTCACGACGATCGACGATCACCACCCGCTTGTCCAGTTTGGCCGCCTGAATCGCCGCGCGTTGCCCCGCCGGGCCGCTGCCGATCACTACCAGGTCGTATTCGTGCATCCCTCACTCCCTGTGCATCTTTTGTCCGACCCGCCGGCGGACCGATGGTTCCTCGGCCCGGCCGCCGCCGTTCAGTCGCGGTCCCAACTCCCCGACTTGCCGCCGGACTTGTGCAGCAGGCGGACGTCGTCGATGCGCATGCCGCGGTCGACCGCCTTGCACATGTCGTAGATGGTGAGCAGCGTCACCTGCACCGCGGTCAGGGCCTCCATCTCCACCCCGGTGCGGCCACTGGTCTCGGCAGTGGCGCGGCACTCCACCGCGCTGTCGGCCTCGTTCACCTCGAGGTCGATCTCCACCCGGGTCAGCGGGATCGGATGGCAGAGAGGGATGAGGTCGGCGGTCCGCTTGGCCCCCATGATTCCGGCGATGCGGGCGATACCGAGCACATCGCCCTTCTTGTGGCCGCCCTCGCGGATCAGGGCCAGGGTCTCCGCTAGCATCCGAATCCGGCCGGCTGCCACGGCGACGCGATGGGTCTCGGGCTTGCCGCCGACATCCACCATGTGGGCCTCGCCGGACGGGTTGAAATGGGTCAGTTCGCTCATCGGGACTCCGCGCGGTGCGGGCGTTGGGTGGCCGGGATCTTCCATGATAGGCTCGCCGGGTGTGCCGCGTCACGCCTCCGGCGCCCCTGCGGCGGGCCATGGCGGGGGCGCACCGGCAACCCATTCCAAGAGAGAAGGCCCATGAGCGTCAGCGTCAAATTCTTTGCCAGCCTGCGCGAGCAGATCGGCTGCGACGGCGCCAGCGTCGAGATCGGCGAGGTGGCTACCGCCGCCGACGTCTGGCTCCAGGCCACCGGCGGCAAGCCGCTGCCGTCCAACGTGCTGGTGGCGGTGAACATGGAGTACGCCGAAGCCACGGCACGGGTGCAGAGCGGCGACGAGGTGGCCTTCTTCCCGCCGGTCACCGGGGGCTGAGGTGAAGGTCGAGATCCGCAGCGAACCGTTCGATCCCTGGGCCGAGCTGGCCACCCACCAGGCCGGCCTGCCGGCGGGCGAATTCGGCGCCACCGCGGTCTTCGTCGGCAGCATGCGCGACTTCAACGCGGGCAGCGAGGTCCACGGCATGTTCCTGGAACACTATCCGGGCATGACCGAGCGCCACCTGGAGACCCTCTCCGCCGAGGCCATGGGCTGCTGGAAGCTCACCGACACCCTGATCGTGCACCGCGTCGGCGAACTGCACCCGGCCGATCCCATCGTCCTGGTGGCGGTCTGGTCGGCCCACCGTAAGGAGGCCTTCGAGGCCTGCCG
>CAZMMH010000025.1:13534-14747 GCA_964567315.1 uncultured Gammaproteobacteria bacterium | reverse complement strand
GAGCGCAACACCCGCGAGCTCCAGGAGAGCGTGATGAGCATGCGCCTGCTGCCCATCAGCTTCGTCTTCAACCGTTTCCCACGGATGGTTCACGATCTCAGCGGTCAACTCGGCAAGCAGGTGGAGCTGAAGATGAGCGGCGAGGGGACCGAGGTGGACAAGACGGTGATCGAGAAGATCACCGACCCCCTGGTGCACCTGGTGCGCAACGCCATGGACCATGGCGTCGAGCCTCCGGAGGCGCGCCGCGCCGCCGGCAAGCCGGAGAGCGGCACGGTCTGGCTGAATGCCTTCCACAAGGGCGGCACCATCGTGATCGAGGTGCGCGACGACGGACACGGCCTGGACAAGGACAGGCTCTTCGCCAAGGGCGTGGAGCGGGGCCTGGTCGCCGCCGACGCCCAGCTGGACGAGGAACAGATCTTCGAGCTGCTGTTCCAGCCGGGCTTTTCCACCGCCGAGAAGGTCAGCGATGTTTCCGGCCGCGGCGTCGGCATGGACGTGGTACGGCGCAATATTCAGAGCGTCGGCGGGCGGGTCGAGGTCAGCTCTGAGCTCGGCAAGGGCTCGCTGTTCACCGTGCGCCTGCCGCTGACTCTGGCGATCCTCGACGGCCTGACCGTGGCGGTGGGGGATGAGGCCTATATCGTTCCATTGGTTTCGATCATCGAATCGATGCAGGTGACCGCGGGCATGATCAACAACGTCGCGGGCTCGGGTGAGACCTTCCGCCTGCGCGACGAATTCCTGCCGGTGATCCGCCTTTACCAGATCTTCGGCGTCGCTCCCCGGACCACCGAGTTGGCCAAGGGGCTGCTGGTGGTGGTCGAGAGCGAGGGGCGCCGGGTAGGCCTGTTCGTCGACGATCTGCTCGGCCAGCAACAGGTGGTGATCAAGTCGCTGGAGGCGAATTACCGGCGGGTCGAGGGTATTTCCGGGGCGACTATACTGGGAGACGGGATGGTCGCGTTGATTCTGGACGTTCCGGGCCTGATTCGCCTGAGCCGCAACTAGACCCGCGACCCGCGCGCGGAGGGGAGGGGAAGGGAACAATGAGCGAAGAGAGCGAACAGAACCGGCTTATGGTGCAGGGCAATGCGGCATTGGTCTCCCAGGACACGGGCAACGCCCAGTTTCTCACCTTCGTCCTGGCCGAAGAGAACTACGGCGTCGACATCATGCGGGTGGTGGAGATCAAGGGCTGGACGCCGGT
>CAZMMH010000025.1:0-13524 GCA_964567315.1 uncultured Gammaproteobacteria bacterium | reverse complement strand
CCATATTCCCAATTCGCCGGCCTACATCAAGGGCGTGCTCAACCTGCGCGGTCTGATCGTGCCGATCATCGACCTGCGCCTGCGCTTCAACCTGGAGTCGGCGGAGTACACCCGGGTGACGGTGGTGATCGTGGTCTCCATCGAAACCCCCTCGGGCAACCGTATCGTCGGGCTGGTGGTCGACGGCGTCGAGGACGTGATGAACGTGAGACCGGAAGAGATCAAGCCGGCGCCCAATTTCGGTTCGGCGGTCAACACCGAGTTCATTCGCGGCATGGTGGCGCGCGATGACGCCATGGTGATGCTGTTGGATATCGATCGCCTGCTGAGCAGTGACGAGGTGAGCGGCCTGGAGATGCTGACCGAGGAATAGGTGGTGCGGCGCCCGAGCGGGCGCCGTGACCGGTCCCCCGGGAGGCACTGCGGAGTCGCAGGGGCGTTCCGCGCTGCGCCCCGTCGCCTCGGCCGTTCCGGTCGCCGGCTGCGCTTCCCCGCGGCACCAACCCTCGCGCAAGCACCCAGCCGGAAGCGAAGGCAGATGCCGGGCCGGCACGCCTGCGGTCGGCGGCGGGGATGAGGACGGCGGTGCCGATGCGGACCAGGGGCGTCGCAGCGGGACATTTGAGATTGGGCGCCTAGGGGGCGGTAATGAAAGACATGACTATCAAGCTGCGTTTGATCCTGACCATTGGCTTCCTGGTGGTGTTGATGGTCGTCATCGCGGTCTTGGGCCTGCAGGGGATCCGACATTCCAATGCCGGCCTGAAGACGGTCTACGAGGACCGCACCGTGCCGATGGGAGAGTTGGCGGAAATCAACGACCTCATGCGCACGAACCTGCAGCAGATCCTGCTGGCGACCCAGCACGACCCGCGCCTGCCGCAGAGCCGAAGGCACGAGCAGACCCACAAGGTGACCCTGCATGCGGACGAGATCGAAAAGAACATCGCCAGGATTAGCGAACTGTGGCAGGCCTACCTGTCCGGACACCTGACGCCGGAGGAGCGGCGGCTGGCGGACGAGTATGCGACCAAGCGCAAGGCATTTGTCGACGACGGCCTGCGCCCGGCCGTGGCGATGATTCGGGCCGGCAATTACGACCAGCTCGGCCTGCACGCGGTACTCAAGGCGGGGCCGCTGTTCGAGCAGGCGAAGGCGCTGGCGAGCAAATTGCTGCAGCTGCAGCTTGATGAGGCCAAGAGCGAGTATGCCGCCGCTGAAGCGGAATTTGCCTTCACCTCGATCGTGATCAGCACGACCATCGTGGTGGCCGTGCTGCTGGTGGCGCTGGCGGGCTTCCTGCTGATGCGGGCGATTGACGTGCCGCTGGCACGCGCCCGAGAGGTGGCGCGGGCCCTGGCCGAGGGGGACCTCAACCAGTCCATCCGGGTCGGCTCCGCCAATGAGGTCGGTCAGTTGATGCAGGCCCTCAGCGACATGCTCGGCAAGCTGCGCAAGGTGGTGGGGGAGGTCAAGGCCTCCAGCGACTCGATCCTCAACTCCTCCAGCGAAATCGCCCACGGCAACCTGGATCTGTCACAGCGTACCGAGCAGCAGGCGTCGAGCCTGGAGGAGACGGCCTCGAGCATGGAGCAGATGACCGCGACGGTGAGGCAGAATGCGGACAACGCGGCGCAGGCCAACCAACTGGCGGCGGAGGCCCGTTCCCGGGCGGAGGCGGGCGGCGAGGTGGTGGCGCAGGCGGTATCGGCGATGCAGGGGATCAGCGGCAGCTCGCGCAAGATCGCCGACATCATCGGGGTGATCGACGAGATCGCCTTCCAGACCAACCTGCTGGCGCTGAACGCGGCGGTGGAGGCGGCCCGCGCGGGTGAGCAGGGGCGGGGCTTTGCGGTGGTGGCGGGCGAGGTGCGCAACCTGGCCCAGCGCAGTGCCACGGCGGCCAAGGAGATCAAGGCGCTGATCGAGGACAGCGTAGCCAAGGTGGCCGGCGGCTCGGAGCTGGTGGAGCAGTCGGGGGTGACCCTGAACGAAATTGTCGCCGGGGTGCAGAAGGTGACCGACATCGTGGCGGAGATCGCGGCTGCCAGCCGGGAGCAGTCGACCGGTATCGAGGAGGTGAACAAGGCGGTCATGCAGATGGACGAGATGACCCAGCAGAATGCCGCCCTGGTCGAGGAGGCCGCCTCCGCCGCCAAGTCGATGGAAGAGCAGGTGCAGAACCTGAACGGGCAGATGGCTTTTTTCCGCCTGGAGGCGGGGGGCGCAGGGGCGCGGTCGCAGCGGCCGCCGGCCAGGGCGCCGGCGCCTGCGGCGAAGCCTGCAGCCAAGGCGCCTACGGCACCCAGGCCTGCGACGAGGTCGGCGGCCAGATCCGCCCCAGCCGAGGTCAAGGCCAAAGCCAAGGCCAACGCGGCCAAGTCGGCGCCGGCGAGGCCGGCACCGCCCAAGCCCAAGCCCAAGCCCAAGTTGGCGCCGGTTCCGCCTCCCGTCGCCACCGCGGGCACCGGCGGTGCCGTCGACGACGACGACGAGTGGGAAGAGTTCTAGTGGCCCATTGGCGGGGCTCTGAGAGTTGCACCATTGCCCGCTTGGACCACTGGCCCGCCCCGCGCGGGCTGATGTTGCCGGATCGGCCGGTGGGGGGGCAGGTGCCGGCCGTCGTCGCCGGACGTTTGTGAGCTGTGGGGGGTAGATGGCGACGCCAACGGGCCAGCGGCAACGTGAGTTCGAATTCACCGACGAGCATTTCCACTGCATCATCGAGCTGGTACGCCAGCATGCGGGGATCAAGCTCAGCGAGGCCAAGCGCGACATGGCCTACAGCCGCCTGGTGCGGCGCCTGCGTGAACTGCAGCTGGACAGTTTCGACGTCTACTGCCGCATGCTGCGTGAGGATCCGGGTGACGAGCTGATCCAGTTCACCAATGCCATCACCACCAATCTGACGGCGTTTTTCCGCGAGAACCACCACTTCGACCACCTGGCGCAGACCCTGTTGCCGGCGCTGCTACGGGAGAAGGCCGGCAGGCGCCAGATCCGCATCTGGTCGGCGGGCTGCTCCACCGGGGAAGAGCCCTATTCGATCGCCATGGTGGCCCGCGAGGTGGTACCCCAGCGCGCCGGCTGGGAGGTCAAGATCAGCGCCACCGACCTCGACTCCAACGTGCTCGCCACCGCCGGCAGCGGGGTTTACCCCATGGAGCGGGTGGAGACCCTGCCCCAGGCCCGCCTGCGTCGCTGGTTCCTGCGCGGCAAGGGGGGCAATCACGGCAGGGTCAAGGTGCGGCCGGAACTGCGCGAGCTGATCGAGTTCGGGCAACTCAACCTGTTGCGCGAATGGCCGTTCCGGGAGCCGTTCGATATCATCTTCTGCCGAAACGTGGTGATCTATTTTGACAAGCCGACCCAGCGGCGGCTGTTCGACCGCTATGCCGATATCCTGGCCCCGGGCGGACACCTGTTCATCGGCCATTCCGAGTCGCTGTTCAAGGTGTCGGAACGCTTCGAGCTTCTTGGCAACACCATTTACCGCAAGATCAGATGAGCCAGCGAGACCTAGGCATGCACAACCCAGCGGATGCGGCCCCTCCCGGACCTCCAGCGAGTCCGCTGCCGGGTTTTGAGCACGTCAACCGCTACTGGGACCGCTCCCACGCCATCTATACCGCGAAGATCCTGCCCGGCGAGTACTATGTCACCCGTAACCATGAGGCGATTGCCACGGTGCTCGGCTCCTGCGTTTCCGCCTGCATCCACGACCGGGTGCGCGGGGTCGGCGGGATGAATCACTTCATGTTGCCGATGGACGAGAATCAGAGCGGCGCTTGGGCCGGGAGCGACGCCCTGAGCGCCTCCACCCGCTACGGCAACAACGCCATGGAACGGATGATCAACGACATCCTCAAGCACGGTGGCCGCCGCGAGAATCTGGAGGTCAAGATTTTCGGCGGCGGCCGTATCCTGGCCCAGATGACCGACATCGGCAGGCGCAACATCGCCTTCGTGCACGAATACATCAAGACTGAGGGTCTGGCCCTGCTGGGTGAGGATGTGGGCGACGTCTATCCGCGCAAGGTGCTCTATTTTCCCGCCAGCGGCAGGGTCCGGATCAAGAAGCTGCGTTCCCTGCACAACAACACGATCATTGAGCGCGAGAAGGCCTACCTGCACGTGATCGAAGAAAAGCCCGTGGCCGGCTCGATCGAGCTGTTCTGAGACGGGTGGTGGTAGCCAAATGACCGTGCGTGTCCTGATCGTCGATGACTCCGCCCTGGTGCGGCAGATGCTGAGCGAGATACTCGGCGCCGACCCCCAGATCGTGGTGGTCGGCGCGGCCGCAGATCCCTATATCGCCCGGGAAAAGATCAAGGAGCTCAACCCGGACGTGCTGACCCTGGACGTGGAGATGCCGCGGATGGACGGCATCACCTTCCTGCGCAACCTCATGCGGCTGCGGCCGATGCCGGTGGTGATGGTTTCGTCGCTGACCGAGCGCGGTGCCGACGTGACCCTGCAGGCGCTGGAAATGGGTGCGGTGGACTTCGTCGCCAAGCCGAAGATCGACTTGCAACGGGGTTTGCGCGAGTACGAGGACGAGATCCGGACCAAGGTCAAGATGGCGGCCGGGGTTTCGCCACGGGCCCTCGAGCGGCAGCCGCCTGCGGCGGTCCCGGCAGTGCAGCCCAAGCTCAGCGCCGACGCGGTGTTGGGGCCGGGAGGGGCCAGACGCCACTTCAAGACCACCGACCGGATTGTCGCCCTGGGCGCCTCCACCGGCGGTACCGAGGCGATCAAGGAGGTGCTGACCCGCCTGCCCGCGGACGCCCCGGGAATCGTCATCAGCCAACATATCCCGGCCGCCTTCAGCGGCCCCTTCGCCAGACGCATGCACGACTGTTCGGCGCTCACCGTGCGCGAGGCCCAGGGCGGCGAGCAGGTGCTGCCGGGCCACGTCCTGATCGCCCCTGGCGGCAAGCACCTGCTGGTGGTGCGGGACGGCGCCCGCTACGTCTGCGAACTTAACGACGGTCCGCCGGTGAACCGGCACAAGCCGTCGGTGGACGTGATGTTTCGTTCCGTCGCGCAGAACGTCGGCCCCAACGCCATCGGTGTGCTGCTGACGGGCATGGGCGATGACGGTGCCCGCGGGCTCCTGGAACTGCGCGAGGCAGGGGCGCCGACCATTGCCCAGGACGAGCGTACCAGCGTTGTCTGGGGCATGCCGGGCGAGGCCGTCAAGCGCGGCGCGGCGGCGCTGGTGTTGCCTCTGGAACAGGTGGCGGGCAAGATCATCGAAATGTCCCGGGCCAGCAGCACCTAGCCGGCTGCGGGGCGGGGTCAAGTTCGGCCACGGGTGGCCGTTACAGCATAGAGAGCCGAAAAAGGCCGGATCCAAAGCTTGCGATGATGCGTTTCTTCCTAATCCGCTATTGGTTGCCGCTGCTGTTCAGCCTGGCGCTGCTGGTGGGGCTGCTGCTGCCGGCGCCGACCTGGGCCGACCTGCTGGCTGCATTCGCCGCGTTCACGACCTGGACCGTATTTGCCCTGCGCTGCCAGAGGCTGTTCCGGGCCGAACTGGAAAAGGCGCGGCACCACGAACGCAACCAGCGCCAGGCCTCGGAGATCGACGGCCTGATCGGCGAGGCCGACCGGGTGGTGGAGGCAGAGATCGAGATCATCCGTCAGGAGCTGGCCCAGCTGCAGGGCGTGTTCGGCGACGCGGTGCAACAGCTCAACCAGAGTTTCACCGGCCTCAATGGCCATTCCGAGGGCCAGCGCGCCATTCTCACCGAGGTGATCAGCAACATGGGCGGCAGCCTGAACAACCACGGTGGCGGCAATATCAGCGACTTCGTCAACGAAACCAGCGGCGTCCTGCAGAGCTTCATCGATCTGATCGTCGACGTCAGCAAGCGCGGCGTGGAGACGGTGCACAAGATCGACGACATGGTCGAACAGATGGACGCCATCGTGCACCTGCTGGGCGACGTCAAGGCGATCGCCGACCAGACCAACCTGTTGGCCCTGAATGCCGCCATCGAGGCGGCCCGCGCCGGTGAGGCGGGGCGTGGCTTCGCCGTGGTGGCTGACGAGGTGCGCAAGCTGTCGCAGCATTCGAACCAGTTCAACGAGGAGATCCGCTCCCAGGTGGACGGGGCCAAGGTCACGGTTGAGCAGGCGCGCGCAATCGTCGGCGACATGGCCCGCCAGGACATGAATCAGGCCCTCAACGCCAAGGGCCGGATCGACTCGATGCTCGAGGAGCTGTCGGTGATCGATCGTTCCGTCTCCGACGGGGTGACGCGGCTCGGCGAAATTTCGGCGCAGATCGACGGCGATGTTGCGGTGGCCGTACGCTCGCTGCAGTTCGAGGACATCTCGCGCCAGCTGGTCGGGCACGTGCGTTCGCGCATCGACCACTTGGAGGAGTTCGTCGGCAAGCTGCGCACCGAACTCCAGGGCCTCAATGCCGCCGAGCCGGAGTCGGAGGCGGTGGAGCAGAGTCTGGCCAGGGTGCGCGAGAGCATCGCAGGCTTCCGCCAGAACATGGATCGGACGCAGGTTCGCCCGGCGCATCAGGAATCGATGGTGGAAGGTGATATCGAGCTTTTCTGATAACATCCAGCAGCATTGTCGGCAAACAAAAACAAGCGGAGGCGGTCTGCGTGCCACTTACCACTCACTTCGACGAAACGGAGCGCGTGCTCACCATCGCGGTGAACGGGCGCTTCGACTTCAACCTGCACCGGCAATTCCGTGAGGCCTACAAGAACCGGGTCGGCGACGGTACGCGCTACGTGGTCGATCTGCAGGGTACCGATTACATGGACAGTTCGGCGCTCGGTATGCTGCTGCTGCTGCGGGAGCATGCAGGCGGCGACAAGGCCGGGATCCGCATCGTCCACTGCAATAGTGAAATCGGCAAGATCCTGAGCATTTCCAACTTTCATCGCCTCTTCGATATCAGCTGAAGGACACCCCTCGGGGGCTTAGGGTGACGGGTCCTAACTCGGAACAGCCGGCGAAGACCGGGCAGGAAGCCGCAACCGAAGCCGGCCCGCTCAGAATTCTGGTCGTCGACGACGATCAGACGAACCGGCTTGTGCTCGGCGCCATCGTCCGTCGCGCCGGCTACGATCTGTTGATCGCCGAGGATGGTGAACAGGCGGTGGCGCGTTTCCTCGAAGAGCGTCCCGACCTGGTCCTGATGGACATCATGATGCCGGTGATGGACGGCTACCAGGCGACCCGCCGGATCAAGCAGGCCTCGGGCGATCGTTTCGTCCCGGTCATCTTTCTCACCGCCCTGAGCGACGAGCAGTCGCTGGCCCAGTGCGTGGCCAGCGGTGGCGACGACTTCCTCACCAAGCCCTACAACCGGGTCATTCTCACCGCCAAGATCGACGCCATGCTGCGGGTGCGCAGGCTGTATGCCGATCTGAAGGAGAAAAACGACGAGCTGAGCCAGCATCACGACCGCCTGCAGCGCGAGCACGAGATCGCCGAGCGGGTGTTCGCCAATACGCTCAACGCGGCGAACCTGGACGCGCCCAATATCAAATATCTGCTGCAGCCGATGGCGGTGACCAACGGCGACCTGTTGCTGGCGGCGCGCAAGCCGTCCGGGGACTACAGTTACCTGCTCGGCGACTTCACGGGCCACGGGCTGTCGGCGGCGATCGGTGCCGTGCCGGTGTCGGACATCTTCTATGCCATGACCCGCAAGGGGTTTCACATCAGCGAGATCGCCTCCGAGGTCAACCGCAAGCTGAAGGCGATTCTTCCCACCGGCCTGTTTCTCGCCGCCTGCCTGATCGAATACAACTCGGCGCACCGCAACATCTCGGTATGGAACGGCGGCCTACCCGACCTGCTGCTGGTCGACCACGGAGGCATCCGTCAGCGCGCGGTGTCCCGCCATCTGCCGCTCGGGGTGCTGGGCGAGGAGGGCTTCGAGCGCAGCCTGGAAAGCTTCGAAATCGGTCCCGATCATCGCATCTACGCCTATTCCGATGGGGTGATCGAGGCATGCGACGGCGAGGGGCGGCTGTTCGGCCAGGCACGCCTGGAGGCCGCCCTGGCCGGCGGCGGCGGCTTCGATGCGGTGCGTGCGGCCCTGAACGAGTTTCGTGGCAACGCAGCGCAGACCGACGATGTCACCCTGCTCGAGGTGTGCTGCCTGCACGAACGGGAGGCCCAGTTCGATGCTGCAAGCCAGGGGGGTGCACGCATCGCTGCCGCCGACTGGCACTGTGTCCTCGAACTGGGCGCGAGTGCGGTGCGCAATGCCGACCCCGTGCCGGCACTGGTTCAGGCGCTGGTCGATCTGCAGGGGCTGGAGGAGCACCGTGAGCGGGTCTACGTGGTGCTGGCCGAGCTCTATAGTAATGCCCTGGAATATGGCCTGCTGCGCCTGGATGCCGGAATGAAGACGTCGGCCGAAGGTTTCGCCCGCTACTACGCGGAACGAGAACGGCGCCTGGGGGAGCTGCTGGACGGCTGGATCAGCATTGACGTCAGCCACCGGCCGCACGACGACGGCGGACGGCTCACCGTAAGGGTCGAAGACAGCGGCGATGGTTTCGATCACGCCAACCAGCATGCCGATCTGTCCACGAACCGGGGGCTCTCGGGCCGCGGCATGGGGCTGGTCGGCTCGCTCTGCAGCGAGGTCACCTATCACGGGCGCGGCAACTGCGTCGAGGCGGTCTATCAATGGTGAGGGCGGGGCGGCGATGAGACTGCGCTGGAAGGTCTATCTGCCTCTGCTGGGGTTCGGCTGTCTGTTCGCCGGCTACTTCGATCTGACCTGGATGCCGCGGCACATCGCCCGGGAGGTGGCCGAGACACAGGCAGAGGCCCTGGGCGAACTGGCGCTGGCGTCGGATCTCGTGCGGCCGCCGATGCAGCGGATGGATATTCCCGGAATGCAACGTGTGCTGCAGCGCCTGCGCGAGGTCAAGCCCGCCTGGGTCAGCGTTGCGTTGCGCCTGCCGGACGGCCGCGTCGTGGAGGCGGACGGCAGCCCATCCGGCGGGGCGGCGGCGAAGCATGGGCAGCACCTCTCCCTGCCCGTTGTCGCCCCCGACGGGCGTCAGCTCGGTGAGGTGCTGGCAACGATCGACGAGGCGGCGCTGCACCGCAACGAGCAGGGCCTGCACCGGCAGCTGATGGGGTGGATGATCGGGTTGTTGCTGGCCTACGCCGTTATCGCCATCGTGGTGTTCGAGTGGCTGGTCCGACGCCCGGTGATTCGCCTGGTCGCCGCGGCGCGGCACGTGACGGAGGGCGATTTCGACTACCCGCTGCCGGCCCACGGCCGCGACGAGCTGGGTACGCTGGTCGACACCTTCGGCCGCATGCGGGCAACGGTGGAACGCCAGCAGCAGGCGCTGGAGAGTGACATCGAAGAGCGCCGGGGCACCCAGGAACGGCTGCAGCTGGAACTGGCTGCCAGCGACGTGCTCGGCGTGATTCTGCGCGAGGCGCTCCATTGCGAAGAGCTTGAGCATTGTCTCGGCCGCGTGCTCGAGCTGCTGCTGGGGATCGGCTGGCCGGGGCTCAAGCCCATGGGCAGCGTCTTCCTCTGCGAGGCCGACGGCGAGTCGCTGCGGATGGCCGCGGCCCGCGGCATCGGCGGGGCGGCGGACGGCGACGGTGCGCTGGTGGCGTTCGGCGAGGGCCTGTGTGGTGAGGCGCTGACCGTGGACACCGGCGACGCCTGTCACAAGGGCAACGTTGACCAGGAGGCCGACCACGGTCACGTTTGTGCCCCGATTGCCAGCGAGGGCAAGGTGCTGGGGATGATCAACCTGTACCTGGAGCCGGGCGCGGCGTTGGGTGACAAGACGCTGACCTTTATCGACAACGTTGCCGCGACCCTGGCCGGGGTCATCGAGCGGCGGCAGGCCGCCACGGAGGTGGAACGCTCGCGCGCGGAACTGGAGGCGCGGGTACGGGAACGGACCCGGGAGTTCGAATCGGCCAACGACCAGTTGTTGGGCGAGATCGCCGACCGGGTTCAGGCCGAAGAGGCGCTCAGTCGGGTCATGGACGAACTGCAGATGCAGAAGTTCGCCATCGATCAGCACTCCATCGTGGCCATCACGGATCGCGCCGGACACATCGTCTACGTCAACGACCTGTTCTGCGCCATCAGTCAGTACCGGCGCGAGGAACTGCTCGGCCAGGACCACCGTATTCTCAACTCGGGTTACCATCCCCACTCGTTCTTCCAGGAGATGTGGCGCACGATCAGCGGCGGGCAGGTCTGGCAGGGGGAAATCCGCAACCGGCGCAAGGACGGCGGTTTCTACTGGGTCGAGACCACCATCGTGCCGTTCATGGATGCCGAGGGCAGGCCCTACCAGTACGTCTCCATTCGTACCGACATCACCGAGCGCAAGCGCGCCCAGTGGCAGCAGCAGGCACGCCATGAACGCCTGCGCTCCCAGCAGGCCACCCTGCTCGACCTGGCCAAGCGCATGTCGGTGGCCGATTTCGATCTTGCCGTGGCCCTGCAGCTGATCGTGGAGGAGGTGGCTCATACCCTCGGCGTGCAGCGCTGCGCGGTCTGGTTCTTCCTCGACGGGCATCGCCTGCTGCGCTGCCAGGCCCTGTCGGATCGGGATCGCGAGTCGCTTGCCGACGCCGGGGATATTCTCGATCGCAAGCACTTTCCGCGCTATTTCGACGCCCTGGAGCACAAGCGCCTGATCGTGGCCGCGGACGCCAGCAGCGACCTCGACACCCGCGAACTGGCCGCCGCCTATCTGGAGGTGTACGGCATCTCCTCGCTGCTGGACGCGCCGATCTACCGCAGTGGCGAGATGGTGGGCATGGTGGCCGCGGAACAGGTCGGGCCGCTGCGCCACTGGCATGCCGACGAGCAGACCTTCCTCACCTCGGTGGCCGACATGGTTGCGGTGGCCCTGGAGCAGGACGCGCGCCGGCGCACCGAACAGCAACTGGAGCTCGCGCGCGACGCCGCCCTCGAAGGCTCGCGCGCGAAGTCGGAGTTCCTTGCCGCCATCAGCCACGAGGTGCGCACGCCGATGAACGGGGTGCTCGGCATGCTCGGCCTGTTACGGGAGACCTCCCTGGAACGCGAGCAGGTGGGTTACGTCGAGACCGCCATCGCCTCTGCCGAGTCCCTGTTGAGCATGCTCAACAGCCTGCTCGATTTCTCCAAGCTCGAGGCCGGCAAGATCGAGCTGGAGAGCATCGAATTCGATCCCTGGCGGCTGGCGGAGGAGGTGGTCGTGCTGGCCTCCGCCCGCGCCTATGCCAAGGGTCTCGAACTTGACGTGCGCATCGACCCGAGCGTGCCGACCCCGCTGCTGGGGGATCCGACCCGCCTGCGCCAGGTGCTCGGCAACCTCATCGCCAACGCGGTCAAATTCACCGAGCAGGGTGAGGTCAGCCTGCAGGTGACCAGGGTCGGCACTGACGCCGGCAGGCTGCGCCTGCGCTTCGAGGTGGACGACACCGGCATCGGCATCCCGGCGGAGGCGCAGGAACGGGTGTTCGAGGCCTTTACCCAGGCCGACGGCAGCACCACCCGCCGCTTCGGCGGCACCGGCCTAGGCCTCACCATCAGTCGTGAGCTGGTGCGCCGAATGGGCGGCACGATCTCCCTGGAGTCCACGGTCGGCGTCGGCAGCCGCTTCGTCCTCGAACTGAGTTTCGGCGCGGAAAACGCAGTGCCGCCATGGTCGGAGCCGGCATTGAGCGGAAAGCGTGTCTGTGTCCTGGAGAGCTCCCGGACCTGTCGCGAGACCCTGGCCGGATATCTGCGCCACTGGGGCGCCGAGGTGGTGGTGGCGGCCGGACTGGAAGAGCTCACCGGGGATGCCGGCTACGATCTGCTGCTGTTCGATGCCGGACTGGGCCTGGAGGTTTCGTCGCTGCCGCCGGCGCGGCGTAGGCTCTGCATCAACCCGCCCGGCAAGGGCGTCGGCCGTTACTGCGTCAACGACCCAGATTGCCGCCCCCTGGTGAAACCGGTGTTTGCCCGCGAACTGTATGCGCTGGTGGTCGGGGGCAAGGAACGGCTCGCGCCGAAGGCCCTGTCGGCACGGGTGCTGGTGGTGGATGACAACGAGGTCAATCGCAAGGTGGCAGTGAGCATGCTCGACCGCCTGGGCTACCGGGCCGAGGCGGCCGACAGTGGCAGACAGGCGCTGCTGGCCTGCGCTGCGGAGCGCTACGACGCCGTGCTGCTGGATTGCGAGATGCCCGAGATGGACGGCTTCGAAACCGCCCGCCGGATGACGGCCATGCCGGAGATGGCCGGCGTGCCGATTATGGCCATGACCGCATATGTGCAGCACGAGGAGCGCGATCGCTGCCGCCGGGCCGGCATGAGTGAATTCATTGCCAAACCGGTTTCGTTGAAGGTGCTGGGAGACGTCCTGCACGAACAGCTGGCTGGGCACCGGGCACCGCCGGCAGGCGACGAGTGTGCCGCTGACGGGGTCGAAGGGGTGCTCGATCCGAGCGTGGTGGCGGAGCTGCGCGAGGTCATGAGCGAAGAGGACCTGCACGGTCTGATCCGGATCTACCTGGGCGATGCGCCGCGACGGCTGGCGGACGCCACCGCGGCCATCGCGGCCGACGACGGCGCGGCGCTGCACATGGCGCTTCATGCCCTGAAGGGGGCGAGCGGCAACGTGGCGGCCTGGCGCTTGGCCGACGCCTGCGAACGGGTGGACGGGCTGGTCCGCGCGGGTGCGCCGCGCGAATCCCTGAGCGAGGACTTCGAGCGCCTGCGCAACTGCTTCGATCAGACCCGTTGCGCCCTGGAGCGGCTGCTGGCGGGCGGGGGCGACTGCGGCGGGTCGTGACTGCGGACGAGCCCCGTTTCCTGTGTGACGAAATGCTCGCGGGCATCGCCCGCTGGCTGCGGGCGGCGGGCTACAACACCCTGAGCGCCGAGCCGGGCGAGGACGACGCCCGCCTGCTGGCGCGGGCCGCGGCGGCCGACGCCCTGCTCCTGACCCGCGACCGGCATATCCTCCAGCACCGTGCGGCTGCCGGCCGGGCCCTGCTGCTGGAGGGGGGAAGCCTGCCGGAACAGGCACGCGAGCTGCGCGAGCGGCTGGGTATCGATTGGCTCCACCGTCCCTTCAGCCGCTGCACCGTCTGCAACGCCCCCCTTGCCGACGCCCCGGCGGAGGCCCGCAACGAGGTGCCGCCGGGCGCGCGGCGCCGTCTCGACGCTCTCTGGCGCTGTACCGGCTGTGGCCGGCTCTACTGGGTGGGCAGCCACGTGGCGCGCATGCGCGCGCGGCTCAGCGCCTGGCAGGCCGGCCGTTTCTGAGGCCCCGCCTGCCACCCCGGGTTGAAATCGGGTAGAATCGCCGGTTTCCCGCCGCCACGGCGCGGCCGTGCACCGGGCCCGCGGCCCGCCAATTCCCCAAGGGGTGCCAAATGTTCAGTAACGACATGGCCATTAGCGGATTCGACGACGAACTCTGGTCGGCGATGGAGGCGGAACGGGTCCGCCAGGAAGAGCACATCGAGCTGATCGCCTCCGAGAACTACGCCAGCCCGCGGGTG
>CAZMMH010000024.1:0-14926 GCA_964567315.1 uncultured Gammaproteobacteria bacterium | reverse complement strand
AGCTGGTGCAGGCGCGCCAGGATCGCCTGGAGCGCGAGGCGGCGGCCAAGGCCGAAGCGGCGGCCAAGCGCAAGGCCGAACGCGAGGCGAAAAAGGCCCGCGAGGCGGCGCAGAAAGCGGCCGAGGAGGCGAACGCATGAACGCACCCGTGAGCGGGCCCCACTACGTCGACCGGCTCAGCGTCGGCGGGGTCATGGGCCGGGTCATGCTGGCCCTGACCCCGGCCACCCTGTTCGCCCTGTACCAATTCGGTTGGCCCGGCATCTGGCTCTTCGTCATCACCATCGCCAGCGCCCTGCTCTCCGAGGCCGGCTCGCTGATGCTGGCGGGCAAGCCGGTGAAGCCCTTCCTGTTCGACGGTTCAGCCCTGCTCACCGCCTGGCTGCTGGCCCTGAGCCTGCCCCCCTGGGCGCCGTGGTGGATCGGTGTGGTCGGCGGCTTCTTCGCCATCGTCATCGGCAAGCAGGTCTTTGGCGGCCTCGGCCAGAACCTGTTCAACCCGGCCATGCTGGCCCGCGTCGCCCTGCTCATCTCCTTCCCGGTGGAGATGACGCGCTGGGTCGCGCCCCACGCCCTCGGCCACGCCGGCGCACCCGGAATCTTGGAGGGTTTGCACATCACCCTGTTCGGCCCCGACAACGTGGACGCCATCTCCGGCGCCACCGTACTCGGCCACATCAAGACCGAACTGACCCGCGGCCACGGCCTGGATGTCTCCCTGCACGGGGTCTACGATCCCCTGCACCAGTTCCTGGGCATGGCCTCCGGCAGCCTCGGCGAGACCTCGGCCCTGCTGATCGCCGCGGGCGGCATCTACCTCATCGCCAAGCGCATCATCGGCTGGCAGATTCCCGTCTCCATGCTGGTCACCGTGGCCCTGATCGCCGGCGCCATGCACCTGGTGGATCCGCTGCGCTACGCCGACCCGCTGGTCCACCTGCTGAGCGGCGGCCTGATCCTCGGCGCCTTCTTCATCGCCACCGATCCGGTCACCTCGCCCAGCAGCCCGCCCGGGCAGCTGCTGTTCGGTGCCGGCTGTGGGCTGCTGATCTACATCATCCGCACCTGGGGCGGCTTCCCCGAGGGGGTCGCCTTCGCGGTGGTCCTGATGAACGCCGGCACCCCCCTGATCGACCACTACCTGCGGCCGCGCATCTACGGCCGTAAACGCAGCGGCGCGCCGCTGCAGTACGCCCCCGAGGGCCGCGAGGAGTAAGTGCCGACCATGGAAACCGCAACCGTACCCGGATTTCGCCAGCGCTTCGGCTACTCGGCGGTGCTCCTCGGGATCGTCGCCATGGTCGCCGGGACCGCCCTGACCGTCGCCCATTTCGGCACCGCCGACGCCATCGCCGCGCGGCAGACCGAGGACCGCCAGGCCTCTCTGCGCGAGGTGGTGCCGGCCAATGTGCATGACAACGACCTGCTCAAGGACACCCTGATCCTGAAGCTGAACCGGCCCAACGAGGGCATGGGGCCAATCACCTTCTATCGGGCCATGGCCAAGGGCCAGGTGACCGGCATCGCCTTCGAGCTGACCGCCATCGGCTACAGCGGCCCGATCCGCCTGCTGATGGCGGTGGCCGCCGACGGCAAGATCCTCGGCGTGCGGGTGCTGCAGCAGAGTGAGACCCCCGGCCTCGGCGACAAGATCGACATCAAGAAGAGCAATTGGATCCTCGGCTTCAACGGCCACTCCCTGAAGAACCCCGGCGAGCGCGGCTGGCACGTGAAGAAGGACGGCGGCATCTTCGACCAGTTCACCGGCGCCACCATCACCCCGCGCGGTGTGGTCAAAGGCATCCATGCCGGCCTTGAGCTGGTCGCCGCCCACCGCGCCGAACTTTTCGCCGCCCCATCGAAGACATCCCCCGCGGAGGCCCCCCATGGCTGACAGCTACCGCCAGATCTTCAAAGACAGCTTCTGGACCAACAACGTCATCCTGGCCCAGTCGCTGGCCCTGTGCCCGACCATGGCGGTCACCTCCACCGCCACCAACGCCCTCGGCATGGGCCTGGCCACCACCGCGGTGCTGGTGGTCTCCAACGTGATGGTGGCGAGCGTGCGCAACTTCATCACCAACGAGGTGCGCATTCCGGTCTTCATCGTCATCATCGCCAGCCTGGTGACCCTGGTCGACATGACCATGGACGCCTACCTGCACCAGCTCTACGGCGTGTTGGGCCTCTTCATCGCCCTGATCGTGGTCAACTGCGCGATCCTCGGCCGGGCCGAATCCTTCGCCGCGCGCAATCCACCGCTTGCCTCCCTGGTGGACGGTCTGGGCAGCGGCCTCGGCTTTACCTTCGGCCTGCTGCTGATCGGCGCCGTGCGCGAAATCCTCGGCGCCGGCACCCTGCTGGCCAACGCCTCGGTGCTGCTGGGCCCGCCCTTCAAGGCGATCGAGATGACCATCATCCCCCACTACAATGGCTTCCTGCTGATGGCCCTGCCGCCAGGCGGCTTCCTTACCCTCGGTTTCCTGATGGCCGGCAAGCGCCTGCTGGATGCGCGTCAGGAGAAGCGGACCGAAACCCGCGAACTGGCCGCGCTGGCCGCCGGCTGAGCGCGGAGGAGAGCACGATATGCGCGTCAGTATTGCCTACGCCGAACCTGAGTCGCAGTTCTGGCAGGACCTGGAGCTCAACGACGTCGCCACCGTGGCCGACGCGGTCGAGCGCTCCGGGGTCCTGCAGCGCTTTCCCGAGATCGACCTGAGCCTGCACAAGGTGGGTATCTTCGGCAAGCTGGTGCCGCTGGACACGGTGGTCGCCGAGGGCGACCGGATCGAGATCTACCGTCCCATCGTCTGCGACCCGAAGACGGTCAAACGCCGGCCGAGCGAAGATTCCGACGACGACTGAACCCCGCCCCCCCGGCGGCCGCGCCAGGCCGCCAGCGCAGCACTTCGCCTGCGACACGCCGATACGCTATAAATAGCGCTAAGGGACTGTTCACGGAACGATGATCGACCCGTGGGCAGGCAGCCCGCGAAGGGCGCATACCGCCCACCTTTCGTTCAGTATGAGTGAAGGCCACCACCTCTGTGGGGCGGACTCGGCAATGGCGGCACGCGCATCGTCCAGCGTACCCACGCAGCGATCCCTGGTCACGGGGGCGTGGCGTCACGACCTGTCCGCCTTCCTGCGTCTGTTTCTCGCCCTGTATCTGCCCCTGGCAGCCGCGCTCATCGGTTTCGGCTGGCTGCAGCTAAGGAGCGACGCCGCGCAACGGCTCACGAACCTGCAAACCACCGAAAGCGCACGGCTGGAGATCGCAGCAAGACTAATCGACCACGACATCGCCTCCGTGACCAGCGACCTGCTGGTGCTGGCCCATGCGCCACAGTTCCAACGCTATCTGGACAGCGGCCGCGAGAGCTACCGCGAATCCAGCGCGGCGCTGTTCCGGACCCTGGCGCAAAGGAAGGGGCTGTACGACCAGATCCGCTATCTGGACGCCCAGGGCCGGGAACGCATTCGCGTCAACCTGGTCGGCGGCAAGGCGCGCGTGGTCCCCGAGGAGGCGCTGCAGGACAAGGGCCAGCGCTACTATTTCAAGGACAGCTTGCGCCTGCCGGCCGGCGGGATCTACGTCTCGCCACTCGATCTCAACATCGAAGGCGGCGCGCTCGAACGTCCCTACAAGCCGATGCTGCGGGTCGCCGCACCGGTCAGCGACAGCCACGGCCGCAAGGCCGGGGTGGTGATCCTCAACTACCTGGGGCAGGCGCTGTTGAATCACTTCCGCGACGCGACCGCGGGCCGCCACTACGCCATGTTGCTCAACCGCGACGGCTACTGGCTGAGTGCTCCGCGCCCCAGCCTGGCCTGGGGTTTCATGTTCAGGAACGGCCCCAGCTTCGCCCACACCAGCCCGGAGGCCTGGCGCACCATCGCCGCAAGCAAGGAGGGGAGCTTTTTCACCGGCGCCGGCCTCTACACCTATACCACCGTCTTCCCGCTGAACATCAGCCAGCGCTCTTCCCGGGGCTCGCCCGAGCCCTTCGGGGAGGCGACGCCGCCGCTGGCGGCGAAGGATTACTTCTGGAAGGCGGTAACCCTGGTTCCCGCCAACGAACTCCCTTCGGCGAGACGCCTGGCCCATCCCTTCGTGCCCGGCGTGCTGGGCGGGCTGCTCGCCGGGCTCGCGCTGCTGGTGGCGGCAGTCGCCGCCAGCGTCCTCAGCCGCCGCCGTTGGCGCGAGGCAGTGTTCGAAAACGAAACCCGCCTGCGCGAGCTCACCGCCACCCTCGGCGAGGGCGTCTACGTGCTCGACGCAGACGGACTGGTCACCTACCTCAACCCCGAGGCCGAACGGCTGCTCGGCTGGAGCGAGGCGGAGTTGCTCGGCCGCAACGGCCACGACACCTTTCATTACCGCAGGCCCGACGGCACGCCGATCAGCGCCGCACAGTGTCCCGCGCATCGCACCATGGAACGTGGCACGAGCTATCGCTCCCTCAACGACTGGGTGATCCGCAAGGACGGCAGCGCACTGCCGGTCTCCATCGTCTCCGCGCCGATCGTACGTGACGGCCGTGTGTACGGTTCGGTCAGCGCAATTCAGGACATCCGCCCACGGCTGAAAATCGAGGCGGCCCTGCGTGCCAGCGAGGAGAAATTCCGCCACGCCCTCGAAGATGCACCGATCGGCATGGCCATCCTGTCGCCCGAAGGGCGTTTTCTCGAGGTCAACCGGGCCCTGTGCGAAATCGTCGGCCGCGAGCCGCAGGAGCTGGCAGAGCTTAGCCACAGCGAGCTGGTTCATCCGGACGACCGCGAGGCCGACCTGGGGCGAATTCAGCAGCTGGTGGCCGGTGACATCGACTTCTGCCAGGTGGAACAGCGCTACCTCGGCGCCGACGGCAGCGAGGTGCAGGCCGAGCTCACCGCGAGCGCCGTGCCCGGCAAGGATGGCGCTCCCCTGTATCTGCTGGCCCAGGTCCAGGACGTCACCGAACGCAGACAGGACCAGGAACGCATCCGCCAGCTCGCCTATTACGACACCCTCACCGAGCTGCCCAACCGACGCCTGCTGCTCGACCACTTTCACCAGGCGCTGAGCCAGGCCAAGCGCCACCAGCGTTCGATGGCGCTGATGTTCCTCGACCTGGACCAATTCAAACAGGTCAACGACGAGCTCGGGCACGAGGTCGGCGACCAACTGCTCAAAGAGGTGGCAACGCGCCTGCACGCCTGCGTGCGTGCCGGCGATACCGTCTCCCGCCAGGGTGGCGACGAGTTCGTTGTGCTGCTGGCGGAAATCTCCCGCCCCGCCGACGCCGCGCAGGTGGCGGAAAAGATCCTTGCCGCACTGCAGCAGCCCGCGGAGATTCAGGGCCACCCGCTGGAACTCGCCGCCAGCATCGGCATTGCGCTCTATCCGTCGAACGGCAACGACGAGTTCGGCAGCCTGCTGAAACAGGCCGATATCGCCATGTACAGCGCCAAGGCTGCCGGACGCAACTGCTACCGCTTCTTTGAGGACCACGCGGCGGATTGACGCCCCACGGCGGGGCACGCCAAGCTGGCGTACACTAGGCCTTCCGCACCCGAAGCCGTGGTACCGATGCCGTCCGCCGTCACCCTGACCGTCCAGGTCGTCTATCTCGCCCTCGCCCTGTTTTCCCTCGACTTCGTCAGTGCGATTCCCGCGCGTTACCTGCCGGTGCTGGAGCTGTTCCCCTTCGGCCTGGCCCTGAGCGGCCTGTTCCTGGGCCTGCGTTTCAACCGCAGCCAGATGATCTACGGCACCCTGCTGCTCTGCGCCGCCTACGTCTATCCCTACCTGATCGCGCCCCACCTCGACCCGCCACGGCACCATCTGGCACTGAACCTGATCGCCCTGCTGCTGCCGCTCAATGTGGCCCTGCTCGGCCTGTATCGTGAACGCGGCGTGGTGACCCCGGTCGGCATGGCGCGTGCGCTGCTGATTCTGCTGCAGATCGGCCTGGCCGCCTGGTTGATCGGCGGCCGGGCGCCGGCCCTGGCGGCCTGGGTCACCCGGCCCCTGCTGCCGGCGCTGGAGATCAGGCCGGCGCTGTTCGGGCAACCCGCGCTGCTGGCCATGCTGCTCTGCGTGGTGGTCACGGTGACCAGCTACGTGCTCCGCCCCAACCCGTTTCGCGGCGCGCTGTTCGGGGCCATGCTGCTGACGCTCTACGCGATCGCCCTGCCACCCCAGCCGACCGGACCGGTGGCCGCCCTGTTCACCTTCGCCCTCGCCTTGCCCCTGCTCACCCTGGTGCGCGAATCCTATCGCATGGCCTTCATCGACGAGCTGACCGGCCTGCCTGGCCGGCGCGCCCTCAACGAAACCCTGCACCAGCTGGGCAACCGCTACACCATCGCCATGCTCGACGTCGATCATTTCAAGAAATTCAACGACAGCTACGGCCACGATGCGGGCGACGACGTGCTGCGCCTGCTGGGCAGCCGGCTCAAGGGGGTCGGCGGCGGCGGCAAGCCGTTCCGTTACGGTGGCGAGGAGTTCAGCGTGGTCTTTCCCGGCGGCCAGGCCGGGGAGGCTCAGCCTCACCTGGAGGCGCTGCGCGCCGAAGTGGCGGACAAGCGCTTCACCCTGCGCAACCGGGAGCGGCGCAGCCAGGAGCGGTCGCGCCGGAAGGGCGCCGGCAACACCGGCCGCCAGGTCAGCGTCACCATCAGCATCGGCTACGCCGAGCGCAACGACAAGCTGAAGACGCCGTCCGCGGTGATCAAGGCCGCGGACAAGGCCCTCTACCGGGCCAAGCGCAAGGGCCGCAACCGCGTCAGCAAATGAGGGCCGGCGTCCGCCCGCCCCGCCACGGGACGGGCGGCAGAGTGGCGTTACTCGCCGCCGGCCGCCTCGCGTGGCGCCTCGGGCGAATCGTCGCCGGGAATCAGCGTCACCTCGCCGTCCCCGGTCACCGCCGCCTCGTCCACCACGCAGCGCCGCACACCACTCAGCGACGGAGTGCTGAACATGGGCTTGCGCAGCACCTGCTCCATCAGGCTGCGCAGGCCGCGGGCCCCGGTGCCACGCTCCATGGCCCGGGCCGCAATGGCGTGCAGGGCCTCGTCGGTGAGCTCCAGGTCCACCCCGTCGTAGGCGAACAACTGCCGGTACTGCTTGAGCAGTGCATTGCGCGGCTCGGTGAGGATGCGAATCAGGGCCTCTTCGTCCAGCGGCCCCAGCATGGCCAGGACCGGGAAGCGGCCGATGAATTCTGGAATCAGACCGAAGCGGCGCAAGTCCTCCGGGCGCGTTTCGGCCAGCAGCGCCGCCGGCGCCACCTTGGCCTGTTCACTCGGCCCGGGGTTGGCGTGAAAGCCGATGCCCTCGCGGCCCTTGTCCAGGCGCCGGGCGACATACTCCTCCAGGCCGGCAAAGGCGCCGCCGGCAATGAACAGAATGTTGCGGGTATCGATCACCACCTCTTCGCCGCCTTCGCGGCGCCGGCCCTTGAGCGAGACCTTGATCCGGCTGCCTTCGACCAGCTTGAGCAGTGCCTGCTGCACCCCCTCGCCGGAGACGTCGCGCACGCCGGTGGCCTGCTCCGGGCTGCGCGCCAGCTTGTCGATCTCGTCGATGTAGACGATGCCCCATTCCGCCTGGCCCACGTCGCCCTCGGCCACATCCAGCAGCCGGGAGAGAATGGTCTCGACGTCGTCGCCGACGTAGCCGGCCTGGGTCAGGGTGGTGGCGTCGGCCACCGCGAAGGGCACACCGACGATCCGCGCCAGAGTCTGCGCCAGCAGGGTCTTGCCGGTGCCGGACGGCCCCAGCAGGAGCACGTTGGATTTGCCGATCTCCACCTCGTCGTCATCCACCCGCGCGCTCTCCACCTGGCTTTCGTGGCGCAGCCGCTTGTAGTGGTTGTAAACGGAGACCGAGAGGATCTCCTTGGCCAGCTGCTGGCCGATCACGAACTCGTCCAGGCGGTCGCACATCGCCTCGGGTGTCGGCACCTCGATGTGCATGCGCGCCAGGGCCCGCCGGCGGCCCCAGTTGCCGACCACCTGGCTCGCCAGCTGCACGCAGGCCTCGCAGATATAGCCCTCGGCGCCGGCGATGAGAGGCGACTCCGCCGCCTGGGGGATACCGCAAAAGGAGCAGTGGGGGGTTTGCTCGGTCATCGCTGTTCTCCTCGTTGCCGCTGCATGCGGCAACCGAATGTTGAATTTCGAACGTCGAACGCTGAATTCATCCATGTGCTACCGCGCACGCCTGCTCCGATCGAGGCGCGCAGCACACCCAAATTCAAGCTTCACAATTCAGCATTCAACATCACCTGTTAAGCCAGCCCCTTGATCCAACTACGCTGGCACATGCGTTTCCTGCGTGTCTCCAGCCGCTCACGAATCTTGCCCTCTACCTCTTCGAAGGGCGCAGGGCCGGCCGGATGAATCTGCTCGCAGAACAGCACATGCAGGCCGACCTCGGTCTCGACGACGCCGCTGACCTCGCCCTCCTGCATGGCGAACAGCACCTCGTCCAGTTCGGGATAGAGCTTGCCGCGTGGCAAGCGGCCGAGCAGGCCGCCGTGCATGGCACTCGGGCACTCGGAATGCTTGCTGGCCTGCTCCTCAAAGCGCTGGCGCTTGCCGCCGACCCGCTTGGCGATCTGCTCGATGCGCCGCCGCGCGGCCTCGGGGGTGTTTTCGGGAAAGTCCGGATTCACCGTGATCAGGACGTGGCGCACGCTGCGCGACTCCGGCACCTCGAAACGGTCGCGATGCATCCAGTAGTAGATCTTGACGTCGAGCTCGCTGATGTCCGCCGAACGCGAGGCCACCCGTTCGAGCACGCTTTCCACCCGCAGGGTGCGCTCGAGCGCGGCGCGCAACTCGTCCGGATCAAGCTCGTTGCGCGCCAGGTCCGCAACGAACTCCTCCTCGCCGGGATAACGCGTGGCAATGGTGTTGCAGGCCTCCTCGACCACCGCCGCCGGCACCGCCGCGTCGGCGGCCTCGCGCGCCCCCAGGATCCGGCTTTCCAGCGCATACTCCCGCTGCGCCTGCTGCTCCACCGCCGCGCGCTCGTCGCCGTCGAGGGCCGCCGGCGTACGGCCGTAGGCCGCCAGTGCCGCGCGCAGGCGATGGTAGGCAAGTTTGGGATCGGACAGCTGCTGCATCTTTTCCGCTGCGCTCATGCCGACTCCTCCTCAGATTTCTGCGCCGGCTCCAGGGCCTTTTCCGGCACCTGCAGTACACGGCCGTTGAACAACACGTGGTAGGCCACCCCACCGGGCTCGTCGCCCAACACCTTCACCACCTCGCCGACACTCCCGGCCTCCACCAGCACCTCACCCTTCATTCCCAGGGGGACCAGCGGCTTGACCTTGTCGCGAAACTCGAACCGCGACGGATTCCACGGCTCGTCGGCCAGCTGCAGCTCCTCCTGGCGACAACCGACCAGCATGTCGTCCTCGAGGAAGTGCACCGTATAGATCACCTGGTCCTGGAGAAAGGTGCCGACATCGCGTACGTGGCCGACGGCGCCCCGCCGCACCAGCATGTCGCCGATCTCCTTGCCGGAGAAGGTGCCGTCGTTGCGTACGTTGCGCAGTAGCCGCACCGCCGTGCCGAAGGGGTATTGCGAATCCATCTTCAGGAGGCCTGCTTGCCGATCTGGTCGAGGCTGATGAAGGCAGTCTGGGGCTCGTGCATGTGAAACACCTTGAACACCTTCTCGGTCAGGGCGTCGGACTCGACGAAGTCCCGGTAGGCGCGGGTCAGCAGGCCCGTGTAGCGCTCACGGCGCACCTCCTCCGGGTCGTTCGGATCGCCGCCTTCACGCTTCAGGTAGTTGTGGTAGCGCTGCAGGATGTGCAGGCGGTTCACGTGCACCACCTTCTGGTCGTAGTCGACGCCGAAGTAGTCGAGAAAATCTTCGGCGCTCTCCAGGTCTTCCAACTCTTCGTCGAGGGTGAGATCGCTCATCGTAAGTCTCCGTTCAGCCGGCTAGCCGGCGGGTGGCGTCGGGGAAAAAGTCGCTGACCTTGGTCACCACCTCGAGCAGCGCCTTGGCGCCGAGACGGTCGTGGGGATCCAGCTCCATCACCTTGTTCAGGCGTTCGGTGCCCTCCTCGAACTGGCCGAGGCGCAGGTAGACCAGGCCAGCCGCCTTCAGCGCCAGCAGGTAGAAGCGCACCATGCCCATGGAACGCTGCACGGCGAAGCCGAGGTAATGTTCGTTGAGTTCGCTCCAGTCGGCGGGAAAGTTCAGGCGCTGGCCCGATTCGGCCAGGGCGTGATCCGCCACCACCAGGGCATCCTCGAGGCGGTGGGCGTAGTAGTAGTAGCGGTAAAGCGCCACCAGCACGCTCAGGTGGCGCGGTGCCAGCAGATAGGCGCGCAGCAGGGGAAACTCCGGGTCACCCTCGTCGTAGGCATCGGCCGCATCGTCGATCAGGGTCGCCACCTCGGCCGGCAGTTCTTCGTCGAAATAGAGGGCCTGGCCCTCGAAATCCATCAGGTCCACGTCAGCTCCTCGCGGCATGGGGTTCGCACACATCCTGTGATTCACACACGCCGCACTCGTTATTGTCTTCCCGCTCGCCCAGGCGCCGCTCCAGCTGATCGATACGCTCGATCAGACAGGCGATCGCGTGGCCGACCGGGTCGGGTATCAGGTGGTGGTCGAGGTCGATCCCGTAAGGATTGAGCCGACCTGCCTCGCGCACCGAGACCACCTTGCCGGGAATCCCGACCACGGTACGCTCGGCGGGCACATCCTTGTGCACCACCGAGTTGGCGCCGACGCGCACGCCGTCGCCAAGAGTGATTGCGCCCAGAATCTTCGCGCCGGCGCCGACCATGACCCCGTTGCCCAGGGTCGGATGGCGCTTGCCGCGGTTCCAGGTGGTGCCGCCGAGGGTGACACCGTGATAGAGGGTGACGTCATCGCCGACCTCGGCGGTCTCGCCGATCACCACACCGGCACCGTGGTCGATGAAGAAGCGGCGGCCAATGGTGGCGCCGGGATGAATGTCGATGTTGGTCAGGCTGCGGGCGATGTAGGCCACCAGGCGGGAGCCGAAGCGCCAGCCGGAACGCCACAGGCGGTTGGCCATGCGGTGCCAGATGATGGCGTGGACGCCGGGATAGGTGAGCAGTACCTCGAGCCGGCTGCGCGCCGCCGGGTCGCGCTCGAATACGCAGGCCACGTCCTCACGCATCAGCGCCAGCAGCCCGGGAGCGTCGCTCCGGTTCACGCCCATGCCCGCATCCCCCCGTTGTCGGTCAGATCCAGATAGAAGGCCTCCAGCTCGGCATCCAGCGGAGAGCGTTTGTGCGCGGTGACGAAGCCGCGCACCCGCGCCAGCAGCAGGGCCGCCTGCTCGCGCTCGAGTTCGATGCCGAGCTTGCGGTACGCCAGCATCACGCCGCGGGTGCCGGAGTGTTTGCCCAGCACCAGGCGGTGCTGGCGCCCGAGGTCCAGGGGATCGAAGCCCTGGTAGTTGTTCGGGTCCTTGATCAGGCCGTCGACGTGAATGCCCGACTCGTGGGTGAAGACCCCCTCGCCCACCAAGCTCTTCTGCCATGGCAGCGGCCGCCCGGAGGCATCCTCCACCAGCTTGGAGAGCATGCCGAAGCCGCGCAGATCGATGCCGGTGTCGCAGCCATAGAAGCGGCTGAGGCCCATCACCACCTCTTCCAGCGGCGCGTTGCCGGCGCGCTCGCCGAGGCCGTTGACCGTGGTGTTGACGTGGCTGGCGCCGCCGACCGCCGCCGCCAGGGTGTTGGCGGTGGCCAGGCCGAGGTCGTCGTGGGCGTGCATCTCGATTTCGATGCCGAGGCCCGCGCGCAGGAAGCGCATCCGTTCCAGAACCCCGAAGGGCTCCATGATCCCGACCGTATCGGCGAAGCGGAAACGGCGGGCGCCGGCCTCCTCCGCCGCCTGCGCCACCTCCAGGAGGAATTCGGGATCGGCGCGGGAGGCATCCTCGCCGCCGACGCAGACCTCAAGCCCCAGGTCGCGGGCCTCGGCCACATGATAGGCGACGGCCTGCAACACCCAGTCGCGGTCGCGGCCGAGCTTGTGCGCAATCTGCTGATCGGAAACGGGGATGGAGAGGTCGGCCATGCCCACGCCGAGGTCCCGGCAGAGCTGCACGTCGTCGCTGCGCATGCGGCACCAGACCAGCAACCCGGCGTCGAGGCCCAGGGCGGCCACCGCGCGGATCGAGTCCCGCTCCTCCTCGCCCATGGCGGGAATGCCGATCTCCAGTTCATGCACCCCAAGGGAGTCGAGGGCCGAGGCGATGGCCAGCTTTTCCTCCAGGCTGAAGGCAACCCCGGCGGCCTGCTCGCCATCGCGCAGGGTGGTGTCGTCGATGATAATGCTGGAAACCTGCTGGCCCATGACGCTCGCCTCGATCCGGTTTGCCTTTACCGGTGCAACCGCCATGCCACCCACACATATGCTTTTAATTCAGTGAGTTAATAACCACACACAAAGAGCGTTTCCCGACCAAGGGGGGAGGCTTGTCGCAAACGCGACAGAGTGGTGCGCCGTGGAGTGGCCGCCAACGCCCGCCAATGGTGCCAAATCGGGGCACCCTCGGCCCGCGCCGGCCGGCGCCCCGACGACCTGGTGACAAAGGCCGACGCAAATAGCGCGGGCACCCCAACCCCGGGCCCGCCCGGGCCCAGGGGAGGGGGAGAAACCGGCGCCGATCGGGCCGGCCCGCTCAGTGGCGCGCCCGCCGCCCCGCGCCCGGCGGCGGCTTGCTGCAGCAGGCGGGGCGGTTCTGCAGGTTGGCCCTGGCGTTTTCGTCCAGGAACTGGAACAGACCGCCTCGCAGCCGCTGCCAGCGTCCACCCGCCGGGACACCGCCGCCGGCATGCACCGCAGCCAGCACGCCGTGGTAGTCGAGCCGGGTCAGGTCATAGTTCACCCTCACCCGGTCCGTACCGCCGTCGGGCTCGGCCGCCAGGACGCCCGGCACCGCACGCAGCTGTTGCAGCAGGCGCTCCAGCGCCTCCGGCGCCAACGCCACCTCCAGGGGCACGCAACGCCGCGCGCTGCTGGCCCCGTCCGAATTCGCCAGGTGTTCGTCGCTCATCGCTTCACTCCTTGACCGTGGCCTTGGAACGGGATCGCGCCGCCTGCGCGTTGCGCTCGGTGCGCAGCCAGGCGGCGTAGAGCGGGTCCGGCCAGCGCGACTGCATCCAGGCAATGATGTCGCCGATCTGGACATCACCGAGCCTGTCCTGCCAGGCCGGCATATTGCCGCGGCCGCCGGGACTGCCGTACTTGACCACCTGGCGCAGCATTGCCGACGGGTGGTGCCAGGCATGGCCGCTGCCGTTCAGCGGCGGCGGCGGGTAACGGCCGTCGGCCCCGGGCCTGCGCCAGTTGGGGTGACCTTCGGCCTCGCCGCCGTGGCAGCTGGCGCAGTTGGCACGGAACAGCACCGCACCCCGGGCGACGCTGGCGAAGTCGAGGTGGCGCTGCACCGGCGCCGTCACCGGGGTGGGCGCGGCCGATTGCAGGGCTGCCGCCGACTCGGTAGCGTCGTCTCCGCAGCCGCCCAGCAGCAGGGCCAGCGCTCCAGCACCGATGATTTCCGAATAGCGTTTGGACATGCTAACTCCTGAATACGAAACGGCTTGCCGCCGCGCTGCCGAAGACCGGTGACCGGCATCGGGCGCGGAGTGCGAACGGTTGTTTCAGGCGTTACGGCGTGGAGGTCGCAGCGGCGGTTCGCTGGTGGCGTGCAGATGCAGACGCCGGGGCGGAATCGCAAGCCTGTCGTGACGCAGGTAGAAGTTCAAGCCGCTGCTGCCGGGCAGCAGCGCGACAATGCCGCAGCCGCAGCCGCAGTGGTGGGCGCACGGCGCGCCGGCGGCATGAACGGGTAGCGGCGTGTGGGCGTGAAAGGAAGCGGGCGTCATCCCCGCACAGCAGGCGTGGCCTGGCAGCGCGGGCGACATCGCACTCTTAGCCGCTGCAAACGGCGGCGCCAACAACAGCAGGCCGGCGAGCAGCAGCGCGAGCAATGGTCGGAAACGGCGCATACGCGACTCAGGATAATGCGCGAGGCCGGCCACGGACAACGCCTTCCCCGTCAGCGGCCGAACTGGCGCGAACCGTCCAGCCGTTCGCGGGCGCCACTATCGAGGAATTGACGGATGTCCCGCAGCAGACGCTGCCACAACCCAGGCGCCGGCAGCGCCCCGGCACCCCGCAGCGCCTCCAGCACGGAAAGATAGTCGAGACGCGATAGGTCGTAAGCGAGCGCCACGGCGTCGGGCGCCGCGAAGACCGCCGCGAGCATGCCCGGGACGCGGCGCAGGCGTTCCAGCACGGCCACCCGGGCCGCGGCGTCGAAGCCATGGGCCAGGCGCACCCTGCGCCGCGCCACCGGTGCGCCGGAAAAGATTGCGATCAGTGCCACTTTGTCTCTCCCTTGCCGAATGGTCACAGGTGCTGCCGCCGGCGATCTTGGCGCACTGCGGCGGCAGTGGGTTCAACCGATCAGACCACTGCACCGCACAGTGGTTCATCGCCGGCCGCTCCAAAAAAAATCGCGGGTCGCCATCCGTGGCTTCCCGCGTCAGACCCGAAGAAGATAAGGGGTCGAGAGGAGAGACAAAGGAGAAATGAAGGCCGCGTTACCTCAGGCGTAAACCGGCGCGAAGGCCTTTTCCGGCTCGTCCACCGGGCCGTCCTCGCCCCAGTAGGGGGAGAGCTTGCGCAGCTGGGCCACGATCGGCGGCACCGCCTCGATCACCCGTTCGATCTCCTCCGGCGTGTTGTAGCGCGAGAGCGAGAAGCGCACGGTGCCGTGGGCCGCGGTGTACGGAATGTCCATGGCCCGCATCACGTGGGACGGCTCCAGGGAACCGGAGGTGCAGGCGGAACCGCTGGAGGCGGCGATGCCATACTTGTTCAGCAGCAGCAGGATCGACTCGCCCTCGATGTACTCGAAAG
>CAZMMH010000023.1:0-14983 GCA_964567315.1 uncultured Gammaproteobacteria bacterium | reverse complement strand
CGAGGTGATGCTGGTGGTGGACGCCGGCACCGGGCAGAACGCCCTCAACCAGGCCGAGCAGTTCCACCAGGCGGTGGGCCTGACCGGCATCACCCTGACCAAACTGGACGGCACCGCCAAGGGCGGCATTGTCTTCGCCATCGCCGAGAAGCTCGGGGTGCCGATCCGCTTCATCGGCGTCGGCGAGGGGATCGAGGATCTGCGCCCGTTCGATGCCGCCGAGTTCGTCGACGCGCTGCTGCAAAAGGAATGAACAAGGCGGTGTTGAGTGCCGAGTGTTTGGTCTTGAGGCGTGGCGCACGCTGCGCCTGCGTGCAGCCAATGCAACATCCGGCCAACGCATGATCCACTTCGACCACGTCGGCAAGCGCTACCCGGGCGGCTTCGACGCCCTGCGCAACGTGACCTTCGCCCTCGGCCGCGGCGAATTCGCCTTTCTCACCGGCCACTCGGGCGCCGGCAAGAGCACCCTGCTCAAGCTGATCGCCATGATCGAACGCCCCTCCGCCGGCCAGGTGGTGATCGCCGGCCGGCACCTGGAGAAGGTCCGCCGCAGCGATATCCCCTACCTGCGCCGCCACGTGGGCCTGATCTTCCAGGACCACCGCCTGCTGTTCGACCGCAGCGTATTTGACAACGTGGCCCTGCCCCTGGTGATCGAGGGCTACCACCCGCGCGACCTGGCGCGGCGGGTGCGCGCGGCCCTGGACAAGGTGGGCCTACTGGACAAGGAACAAGCCAACCCGATCACCCTCTCCGGCGGCGAACAGCAGCGGGTCGGCATCGCCCGCGCGGTGGTCAACAAGCCGCCCCTGCTGCTGGCCGACGAGCCCACCGGCAACCTGGACCCCGACCTGTCGCGGGAGATCATGGGCCTGTTCGAGCAGTTCAACGGCGTCGGCGTCACCGTGCTGATCGCCACCCATGACCTGGAACTGGTGCGCCGCCTCGGCCACCGCCGGCTGGTACTCGACCACGGCACCCTCAAGGCGGGAGGCGAGGCCTGATGGCGGCCGGCGGCAAGCGCGCCAGCGCCGGTGCCAGCAGCTCGCGGCCGCTGCACCCGCTGCACGCCTGGCTGCAGCACCACCGGACCTCCCTGCGTGCCGGCCTGGCCACCCTGGCCCATTCGCCCTTTTCGGCCCTGCTCACCGCCGGCGTGATCGGCATCGCCCTGGCCCTGCCGGCCGGGCTGTTCGTGCTGCTCAACAGCCTGCAGCCCTTCGGCAGCCACCTCGACGGCAGTGCCAGCATTTCGGTGTTCCTCAAGCAGGACCTCGACGCGCCCGCCTCCCAGGCCCTGGCCCGCTCCCTGCGCGCCCGCCCCGACATCGCCGCGGTGGACGGCATCACCCGTTCCCAGGCCCTGGCCGAGTTCCGCCGCCTGTCCAAGTTCAAGGACGCCCTCGACGCCCTGCCCGACAACCCGCTGCCGGCGGTGCTGGTGGTCCACCCGGCCCCCGGCCACAGCCAGCCGGCGAGCCTGAAGGCCCTGGCCGGCGAACTGCGCCGTTCGCCCCAGGCCGACATGGTGCAGCTGGACATGGAGTGGGTACAGCGGCTCAACGCCCTGACGCGCCTGGGTCAGCGCGGGATCGAGGTGATCGCCGGGCTGCTCGGGCTGGCGGTACTGCTGATCGTCGGCAATACCATCCGCCTGGATATCCAGAACCGCCACGCCGAGATCGAGATCACCAAGCTGATCGGCGGCACCGACGCCTTCATCCGCCGCCCCTTCCTCTGGGGCGGCCTCTGCTACGGGGTGGCCGGCGGGCTCGCCGGCAACCTGCTGGTGGGGGTGGCCCTGTGGCTACTGAGCGGACCCGCGGAACGACTCTCGGCGCTCTACGACAGCGCCCTGACGCCGCCCTCCCTCGACCCCCTCACCGCCCTGGCCCTCCTGGCCGCGGGCGCCCTGCTCGGCCTCGGCGGTGCCTGGCTCGCCGTGACCCGCCACCTGCGCCGGATCGAACCCGCCTGAGGGCCCGGATTCGGCCGCCGATTCAGACAGTTGGCGCCGGAGAGGACAATCCCATAGAATCGGTTGTCACATAACCGACAAGATCCGGCCGAGACCGGACCTCTAACACGCAAGGCGGCTGCTGATATGGACGGAAGGTTAGGCACCCCCTCACGCATCCTGGTTGTCGACGGATCGGAAGTCTCCCGTGAGGTGATCCGGCGAACCCTGGAGAGACAACTGCCGCGCACCGAGGTGGTCGCCTGCCGGGATGCGGCCACCGCGATCGCCGCCCTGCGCGCCGGCCATTTCGATCTCGTCACCACCTCCCTGATGCTGCCGGACATGGACGGCCTGGACCTGTGCCGCAGCATCCGCGGCAGCGAAAGCCATCGCTTCACCCCGCTGATCGTCATCTCCGGCGACGCCGACGGCCGCCTGCTGCGCGAGGGCTTCGCCGCGGGGGTCACCGACTACTACGACAAGAACCGCGGCTATGCCGGCTTTCCCGCCTTCCTCCAGGGCTTCCTGGACCGCAACCGCCGCCTCGCCGGCCATGTGCTCTACGTCGAGGACAGCCAGACCGCCGCACTGGTCAACGGCAACATCATGAAGCGCCACGGCCTGGAGGTGACCCACGTGCTCACCGCCGAGCAGGCCGTCGACCTGCTGCAGGAGGCCCACGCCAACGGTGAGGGCGACCGCGCCTTCGACATCGTGGTCACCGACTTCTTCCTCAAGGGGCGGATGACCGGCGGCGACCTGCTGCACGCCATCCGCGCCCGCTTCCATTACTCCCAGCAGGAGATGCCGGTGCTGGTGATCACCGGCGACAGCGGCAGCGAGCGCCAGGCCGACGTGTTCCACGCCGGGGCCAACGACTTCGTCACCAAGCCGATCGTCGAGGAGGTGCTGATCGCCCGCCTGCGCGCCCTGCTGACCATCAAGCGCCAGTACAACACCCTCAGCGACCAGGCCGAGGCCCTGCGCCGCCTGAGCGTCACCGACACCCTCACCGGGGTGCGCAACCGGCGCTTTCTGCTCGACCACGGCGAAAATATGCTGGCCCAGCAGGAGAACCAGCCGTTCACCGCCATGCTGGTCGACATCGACCACTTCAAGGCGGTCAACGACAATCACGGCCATCTGGCCGGCGACCAGGTGCTGGAGGCCATCGGCAACCTGCTCACCGACAACCTGCCACCCGGCGGCGAGGCGATTCGCTTCGGCGGCGAGGAGTTTCTCCTGCTGTTGCCCCACACCGCGCCCGACCGCGGCTGCGAATGCGCCGAATCCCTGCGCCGGGCGGTGGAGCGTCAGCGCGCCGCCGGCCTCGAGGTCACCGTGAGCGTCGGCGTCGCCAGCAACCTGGAGCGCCCGGAGATCCGCCTCAACGAACTCCTGCGCCACGCCGACGAGGCCCTCTACCAGGCCAAGCAGCAGGGCCGCAACCGCGCCTGCCTGCAGTCCGGTGACGGCATGCAGCCCCTCACCCGCAGCGCCACCGGCCAGGGCTGAACGGAACTTCCCCGCCCCTTGGCACTCTCAATCAGCGAGTGCTAATATCCTAGTGCATTGCTGGGACCCTGCCGGCCCATGCCGTCCATGGCGGCCAAGGGGGGAGCGACAGGCGGCCTTCACGGCTTTTCTGCAAGCCGTTGAAAAGACGCCATAATCCCACCCTCACCCGTGACGGACGGACGGCCCGACAGGCTCCCTTTGGTGATTCAAGCGGAGAACTGATACCCATGAGCAAAGCCCTCGTTCCTGCAAAGATGAACATGGCGATGCCCACGCCGACCGGCAGCCTGGACAGCTACATCCAGGCGGTGGGCGCCATTCCTGTGCTGGCCCCGGAAGAGGAGCGCGACCTCGCGACCCGTCTGCAGCAGGACGGCGACCTGGGGGCGGCGCGCCAGATGGTGCTGGCCCACCTGCGCTTCGTGGTGCACATCGCCCGCAGCTACAGCGGCTACGGCCTGCCCCTGGGCGACCTGATCCAGGAGGGCAACATCGGCCTGATGAAGGCCGTGAAGCGCTTCGACCCGGACCAGGGCGTACGCCTGGTCTCCTTCGCCGTGCACTGGATCCGCGCCGAGATCCACGAATTCGTCCTGCGCAACTGGCGCATCGTCAAGGTGGCCACCACCAAGGCCCAGCGCAAGCTGTTCTTCAACCTGCGCAAGAACAAACAACGCCTCGGCTGGTTTACCAATGACGAGGTGAACGCGGTGGCCCACGACCTCGGGGTCAAACCGGAAACGGTGCGCGAGATGGAGTCGCGCATGAGCGGCCGCGACGTGGCCTTCGATCTCGACGACCACGACGACGACGCCTACGTCGCGCCGGAGACCTACCTGGGCGACGAAAACGCCGACCCGGCGCGCCAGTGGGAGAGCCACGACTGGTCCGAGCACAACAGCCAGCGCCTGTACGGCGCCCTGGCCGATCTCGACGACCGCAGCCGCGACATCCTCGCCCGCCGCTGGATGGGCGAAAAGAAGGCGACCCTGCAGGAGCTGGCCGACCAGTACCAGGTCTCCGCCGAACGTATCCGCCAGTTGGAAAACAACGCGATGAAAAAGCTCAAGGCGGCGCTGGTAGCCTGACCACCGCGCGCTCTGCACCCGTACGCAACGGCCCCTCACGGGGCCGTTCGCATTTTGGGCCTAGGCCGCCGCCGGCGCTGCCGCGGGACGCCGCACAAACAGCAGCAGATAGACCAGGGCGCTGAGGGCGATCAGGTTGATCCCGTACGCCGTCCCGACCACCTGGGGCGAGAAATAGAGGGAAATGGACGAGCCCAGGTTGAGAGGCAGGTTGCCGCCCCCATCACCGAACATCAGGGCCAGATTGAGCCCGGTGTAGAACTCGTAGTGAAAGCCGGGCAGCGTCACGACGGGGATCTGGGCCGCAAACAGGATCTTCGCCCAGCGGTAGCCCGACCGCTTGCCCCGCCACAGATCGACGCCCTTCCAACTGCACCAGGCGAACAGCAGCACGAACAGGCCGAGAAAGACCAACAACGACGCGTGCATCTGTGACTTGGTGGCCAGCCAGATGAATACGCCGATGCCGGCGATTCCGCCACCGGTCAGCAGCAGGGCGAGAAAACGGGTACCGATGGTCGGTTTTTCGCTGTCGGCCATGTGCGCTCTCCTGAGCCGCCTCCCCACGGGCGGCCTTTCGTTGGACCAACGGCCTGCCGCGGCGCCGCGCTACGTGGCGGCGGCCAGACCTCCAGCCGAAGAAACTACACGAGAAGTTCAGGTGAAGAAAGGCGCAAGATCAGGCCTTTGAAAACGGGCGCGGCGACGGGGCGAACGGTGATAGATTAAGCGGGCCGCACCCTGGCGGCGGTCACCCGCTCCAAGGAGGAAGCACTATGCCGCAATCGCCCAAGTCACATCCACGTTGCGCCCAGGCCACCCTGGCCCTGACCGCCGTCCTGCTCTTCGGCGGCTGCTCTGCCGACACGCCGCCGACCCTGGACGCCTGCGCCCTGGTATCGACCCAGGAGGCCAGCAGCGCCGCCGGCACCACGGTGACCCAAAAGGCGCTCAACCCGCCCACCTCCTCCCCCGACCGCGCCTCCATGTGCCACTACGGCACCGGCAAGGTGAGCGAGGGCTTCATGCTGCTGGCCGCGCCCCTGCGCAAGGGCGTCGACCGGGCCCACGAGATCGCCGCCGAGAAGCAATCCATCACGGCGGACCTGAAGTCACAGCTGGGCATGACGCCGAAGATCGAGGATCTCTCCGGACTGGGCCAGGCCGCCTTCGTGGTAGAGACCCCCGCCTTCGTGCAGCTGCACGTCTTCGCCGGGCAGGCCAAGCTGGTGTTCAACATGAACGGCGCGGATACCCCGCGCAACGTGGCCCTGGCCCGCAAGCTGGCGGCGGTGGCCATCGGCCACCTGCCCTGAGGCTCAGGCGACCTTCAGGAAATAGACCAGCACGATCGCGCCGAAGACGATCCGGTACCAGGCGAAGCTGTTGAAGTTGTGGTGGGCGACGAAGCGCAGCAGCCCCTTCACGGCGAAGAAGGCGCTGATGAAGGCGGCAACGAAGCCGACGCCGAACACCGCCAGGTCGTGGGCGTGGAGCAGCTCGCGGTTCTTCAGCAGGTCGTAGAAGGTGGCCGCGAACATGGTGGGAATGGCGAGAAAGAAGGAGAACTCGGTGGCCGCCTTGCGCGAGAGGCCGAAGAGCAGGCCGCCCATGATGGTGGCGCCGGAGCGCGAGGTGCCGGGAAACAGGGCGAAAGCCTGGGCGAAGCCCACCTTGAGCGCATCGCGCCAGTTCATCTGATCCACGTCGGTGATCCGCGGCTCGCGCTCGCGCCGCTCCACCAGCAGGATGATCAGGCCGCCGCCTATCAGGGCGCAGGCCACGGTGATCGGGTTGAAAAGGTAGGTGGTGATGGCGTGGTGCAGGGCCAGACCGATCACCGCCGCCGGCATGAAGGCGATCATCAGGTTGGCGACGAAGCGCTGCTCGGTCGGGTCGCGGCGCAGGTTGCCGGCCACGTGCAGCAGGCGGTGCCGGTATTCCCAGCAGACCGCCAGGATGGCGCCCAGCTGGATCACAATCTCGAACACCTTGGCCGTGTCGCCGGTGTAGTTCAGCAGATCGCCGGCGATGATCAGGTGGCCGGTGCTCGAGATGGGCAGGAACTCGGTCAAGCCCTCGACAATGCCCAGTATCAGGGCCTTCAACAGCAACAGCCAGTCCATTACGGCTCCTCGAAAAATGCGAAAACCGGCCTTGCGCAAAGACGCCAAGGCGCGAAGGAAAAACCAAAACCCTTAGCGCAACGAAAACATGCCCGGCCGGGGGTGTTCTTTGCGCCTTGGCGTCTTTGCGCGAGAAACGCCTTCCGCCTTCGACACGAAATCAGTCCAAAAGCTCCACCGAATAGCGTACCCAAAGGTGATGGGAGCCGCCGGGGCCAATGGTTACCACGTCGTCGGCCGCGTTGGCACTCTCCACGCATAGCATGTGCAGATAACCCTCGTCGCCCAGGTCACCCATCGCCGCCGCCTTTTCAATCCACGGATTCCAGACCACGGTGGAGGCGCTGCCGCGCTTCTCGATGCGGATGCGGCGCCCGAGCAGCGGATCGTCGATGGTGCAGTCGCCGCTGGATTCCAGGTAGATGCGATCCACCTCTTCGCCGACGGTCACCGCGCCGACCTGCTGCTTGTGGGCGAAGGCATCCACCTTGTCCAGGTAGCGGCAACCGTCGAGGCCGTGCACCGCCACCCGGCGCACGTCCCCGACCTCAAAGTAGGTGTGCAGGGCCTCGCCGACGGTGATGGCGGCGTTGTTGTCGTTGCGGGTCACCAGGTCCAGTTCAAGCGCCTTGCCCACCACCATGTGCATCTCCACCGTCGTTGCGTGGGGCCACTGGGCCCGGGTGGTGTCGTTGGGCATCAGGCGGAAGGCGAGCCGGATGGCGCCGTCGGCCAGACCCTCCACGCTCAGCACCTGCCACTCGGTGGTGCGGGCGAAGCCGTGGGCGGGAAAGCCGGCCTCGCTTGCATGGGGACCGAACCAGGGCCAGCAGACCGGCACGCCGCCGCGGATCGACTTGCCGGGCGCCAGCTTCGCCGCCGGCGAGAGCCACACTACCCGCGCGGCATCGCGGGGCGTCCAGTGCATCAGGTGCGCGCCCTGCAGCGCAATGGCGGCGCTGGCGTGGGCGTTGCTCAGCTCCAGCACCACGAAGCCGTCCGTCTGCTCGCGGAAGCTCACCTGCTCGGGAATCCCGAAGCGGGTGTTGAGGGCGGCGACGTCGGCCATGGCATGGTTCTCCAGTAGGGATCGGACGGGCAAGGCATCCGGGAGGCCATAGGGTAATGCAGGCGCCCGCCGGCGGCGAGCATGTTGGCTCAGAGGCCGTGTCCGCAGCGTGACAGCAGGACGACGGAATCGAGGTGGCCCGCCGCCTCGACAGCATTCGCGCCGGCGAGCGGCGGCAGCCGGCCGATACAGGGCGCCCCGATCCGCTGCTGCAAGCTCAGCACATTTTCGTCGGCGCGGCTGGCCCGCGGGTCGAGGCCGTTGGCGACCCAGCCCGCCAGTTCGAGGCCGCGCCGCGCGATGCTTTCGGCGGTGAGCAGGGCGTGGTTGATGCAGCCGAGGCGGATCGCCACCACCAGCACCACGGCAAGGCCGAGCGTCGCGGGCAGGTCGGCAAGCAGCCGCTCGGGCCCGAGCGGGACCAGCCAGCCGCCCGCCCCTTCCACCACCACCACGTCCGCCTGTGCGGCGATGCGCCGGTAGGCGTCCACCAACCGCGGCAGCTCGATCCGCGCCCCCGCCTCGGCGGCGGCAATGTGCGGCGCGATGGGCGGCGCGAAGGCGTAGGGATTGACCAGTTCGTAGGTCAGCTCCAGGTTGCTCGCCGCCATCAGCGCCAGGGCGTCCTCGTTGCGCAGCCCCTCGGGCGTCATCTCGCACCCGGAGGCCACCGGCTTCATCACCCCCACCCGGAGTCCGCGTGCCACCAGCGCATGCACCAGCGCGCAGGCGACCAGGCTCTTGCCTACGCCGGTGTCGGTGCCTGCGATAAAAAATCCCTGCATAACGTTCCCTTGGGGAAAGCGAATCTTGAATTGTGAATGTTGAATGTTGAATTGCGGTGGGATGCTACGCATCCCGCTGTTTCGAATCCAAAACCACGTCCGCGTAGCGCACACCGGAATTCAACATTCACAATTCAAAATTCATAATTCCCGCGGTGCCAATCAGCGCCCCTGGGGCCGGAGCGCATCCAGCGGCACAAACTGCGCCTCCACGCGCGTCCGCTCGACGCCGGGCTCCGGTGCCCAGGCGTGGCCGTAGATCACCTCGTGGCTCGCCGGCAGCAGGCCGTCACCGGCGCGGTACGCCTCGTAGGCCCCGCGCACCGCGGCCAGCCGCTGGCGGCCGGTGAGACCGCGGGCACGGCCGGCGGTGACGTTGTGGGCGCCGAGGGTCTTGAGATCGCGCATCAGGCCGTCGACCTCGGGATAGGTGACGGTCATCCGCTCCACGTCGAGCACGGGATCGGCAAAACCCGCTGCAACCAGGGCATCACCGACGTCGTGCATGTCGAGGAACAGGTTGACGTGGCTGTGGCCGTCGGCCGCCTCCCAACTGGCGCGCAGCTCCTTCAGGGTGTCGGGACCGAAGGTGGTGAACATCAGCAGGCCGCCCGGGCGCAGCACACGGCGGAATTCGGCGAAGGCCCGTTCGACCCCGTTGCACCACTGCAGCGCCAGGCTGGAGACGATCAGGTCGGCGCAGCCGTCGCGGAACGGCAGCCGCTCGATGTCGCCGCAGACCGCCGCCGGCCGGCGCCGCCAGGAGCCCTGGCGGCGCACCTTGGGCAGCATCATTTCGGCCAGGTCCAGGGCCACCACCCGCGCCTTGCGGTAGCGCTTGAGCAGGTCGGCGCTGCAGATTCCGGTGCCGGTGCCGAGGTCCAGGGCCACCTCGGGCCGCAGACGCACGTACTCCAGCCGCTCCAGCATCCGCGAGGCCACCTCGCGCTGCAGCACCGCGACCTCGTCGTAACGGTCGGCGGCGCGATTGAATGACGCGCGCACCCGCGCCTTGTCCACCGCCAGGGGACCGAAGTCGCTCATGCCGCACCCCCGAGGCGCGCGGCGAAACCCGCCGGATCGGAGAGGTGGGGCGCATGGCCCGCGCCCGCCATCACCTCCACCTCCGCGCCCAGTCTCTGCAGGGCGTGCGCGACCGCGGCGGGCACCAGGGTGTCGCGCTCGCCGAGCAGGAAGCGGACCGGCATGGAAAGGGCCGGCAGATACGCGCGCAGGTCGTTCCCGCGCAGCCGGCCGAGACCCGCGGCGAGCGCCTCCGGCGCGGGCGGAAATTCGAACAGGGCCTCGCGCAGAAAGCGCAACTCCTCGCGCGCCGTCGTCGAGCCGCGGCTCTGCAGGGCGAGAAACCGGCCCAGGGTCTGCTTCCAGTCGGCGGCGAGGCCGGCGGCGAACTGGTCGAAGATGTCGGCGTCGGTGGCGTGGGGCCAGTCGGGCGCATTGACAAAACGCGGCGTGCTCGCCACCAGCCACAGCCGCGCCACCCGTGCGGTATGGGCGTGGGCAAAGGCCTGGGCGACCAGCCCGCCGAGGGACCAGCCGACCCAGGTCGCCCTCTCGGGTGCCGCTGCGGCCAGCATGGGCAGCAGCACCGAATCATCGAACCCGCCGGCGCGCCATCGACTGCGGCCGTGCCCCGGCAGGTCGATGGTGGTGACACGGAAATGCTCTTGCAGTCGTTCCAGCGCCGGACCCCAAATGGCGGAGTGCATGCCCCAGCCGTGGAGCAGCACCAAGTCGGGCCCGCTGCCGCGGGTTTCACGGTAGAGCTCAGCCACGACCGGTCTCCGCCAGCGCATCGAGCAGGCGATCGACCTGTGCCTGGGTATGGGCGGCCGACAGGGTCACCCGCAGGCGCGCGGTCCCCTCCGGCACGGTGGGCGGGCGGATCGCCGTGACCAGGATCCCGCGCTCCAACAGCGCCTGGCTCAGGCGCAGCGCCTCCGCCGCCGCGCCCACCACGATGGGCTGGATCGGCGTAATCGACGGCATCAGTTCCAGACCCAAGTCCTCGGCGTGGCGGCGGAAGTGGGCCACCAGCGCGTGCAGCTGTTCCCGGCGCCAACCCTCGGCCTGGACCAGGCGCAGGCTGGCGCGGGTCGCCTCGGCCACCGCCGGTGGCTGGGCGGTGGTGTAGATGTAGGGGCGGGCCTGCTGAATCAGGGTCTCGATCAAGTCGTCGGAGCCGGCAACGAAAGCGCCGGCGGTGCCGAAGCCCTTGCCCAGGGTCCCCATCAGCACCGGCACCTCGTCCATGCCGAGGCCGAAGTGCTCCAACACGCCGCGGCCGCCGGCACCCACCACGCCGAGGCCGTGGGCGTCGTCCACCATCAGCCAGGCCGCATGGCGGGCCGCCACCGACGCCAGTTCGGGCAGGGGCGCGATGTCGCCGTCCATGCTGAAGACGCCATCGGTGAGTACCAGCCGGTCGGCGCCGCGGTCGCCGGCCATGGCCTCTTCCAGGGCCCGCGGGTCGGCGTGGGCAAAACGCTTGAAGCGGGCGCCGGAGAGCAGGCCGGCGTCCAGCAGGGAGGCGTGATTGAGGCGGTCTTCATACACGGCGTCACCGCGGCCGACCAGGGCGCCCACGGCGCCCAGGTTGGCCATGTAGCCGGTGGAGAAGAGCAGCGCCCGCGGCCGGCCGACAAAGGCGGCCAGCTCCTCCTCCAGGGCGTGGTGGGCGGAGGTGTGGCCGTTGACCAGATGGGCCGCACCGGCGCCGACGCCGTAACGCTCGGCCCCCACCTTGAAGGCGGCGATCACCTCCGGGTGGTTGGCCAGCCCCAGGTAATCATTGCTGCAGAAGGAGAGGACCTGGCGCCCGTCCACCACCTGCAGCGGCCCCTGGGGGCCGTCGACCAGGCGGCGGCGACGGTAGAGGCTGCGGGCACGGCGCGCCTCCAGCTCGGCAGCGAGATCCTTCACCCGCGTGCGCTCAGTGACTGTCGGCGCAGGCGCGACCCCACAGGCCCGGATCGCCGCTGTCGGCGGCGTTGACGGGCCTCGCCTCCACGTCGCGCGCCTCCACCTTGAGGCCGAGGCGCGCGAACAGCAGCTGGTCGTGGTCCTCGCCCGGGTTGTCGGTGGTGAGCAGCCTGTCACCGTAGAAGATGGAGTTGGCACCGGCGAAGAAGCAGAGGGCCTGCAGCTCGTCGCTCATCTCCGCGCGGCCGGCGGAAAGACGCACATGGGACAGCGGCATGAGGATCCGCGCCACGGCGATGGTGCGCACGAAGTCGAAGGGATCGGGCGCCTCGACGCCGGCCAGCGGCGTGCCCTCCACCTGCACCAGCTGGTTGATCGGCACCGACTCCGGATGCTGCGGCAGGTTGGCGAGCTCGCGCAGCAGAGAGGCGCGGTCCCGCGGCCCCTCGCCCATGCCGATGATGCCGCCGGCGCACACCTTGAGCCCGGCGTCGCGCACGTGCCCCAGGGTCTCCAGGCGATCCTCGTAGGTGCGGGTGCTGATGATCCGGCCGTAGAACTCCGGCGAGGTATCGAGATTGTGGTTGTAGTAGTCGAGGCCCGCCTCGCGCAGGCGCTGCGCCTGTTCGTCGCTGAGCATGCCGAGGGTGACACAGGTCTCCATGCCGAGATCCTTCACCCCCTTGATCATATCGAGGACGTGGACGAAATCCCGCTCATGGGGGCTGCGCCAGGCGGCCCCCATGCAGAAGCGCGTGGCGCCCTGCTCCCTGGCCACGCGCGCCGCCGCCAGCACCTGCTCCAGCTCCAGCAGGCGCTCCTTTTCCAGATCGGTGCCGTGGTGGGCGCTCTGCGGACAGTAGCCGCAATCCTCCGGGCAGGACCCGGTCTTGATCGACAGCAGGGTACTCACCTGCACCGCGTTGGGATCGAAGTGGGCCCGGTGCACCTGCTGGGCGCGAAACAGCAGGTCGTTGAAGGGCAGCGCGAACAGCGCCTGGATCTCGTCCAGGCGCCAGTCGTGGCGCACGGGAACGGCGTCATGCATGGGTCTCACCTCGGGATTCGGACGCAGCCGCCGGCACGGCGGCCCGTTGCGGCCATTATGCCGCGCCACCGGCCACTGTCAACGCGACCCGCCACATGCAAGTTTACAATTGAGCAACTATTAACCATTTGTATTGCTCGCAAATTCCGCGGGCAGGCACGAGGCAACCGTCCAGTGCCCATGCCGGCGCGGCTCGCCACGGCCGGTGCCAGCGGCTAAGATCGCCACCTCCACCATCACCGGAAATGTTCATGGCCTGGCTCCAGATCACCTTCGAGTGCACCCCGGACACCGCCGAACGCCTGACCAGCCTGCTGGAGGAACTCGGCGCCGTTTCCGTCACCCTGCGGGATGCGGCCGACCAGCCGATCTTCGAGCCGCCGCGGGGCAGCGCCCCGCTGTGGGGTGCCACCCTGCTGACCGCACTGTTCGAAGGCGATGCGGACCGGGACGCCCTGCTGCTGCAGGTCGCCGCCGGCTGGGCACCGGAGCCGCTGCCGCCCGCGCGGGTCGAGGTGCTGGAGGACCAGGACTGGACCCGCAGCTGGATGGACGACTTCCATCCCATGCAGTTCGGCCGGCGCCTGTGGATCGTGCCCAGCTGGTGCACGCCGCCGGACCCCGCGGCTGTGAACCTGATGCTCGATCCGGGGCTCGCCTTCGGCAGCGGCACCCACCCGACCACCACCCTCTGCCTCCAATGGCTGGACGGGCTGGCGCTGGAGGGAATGACCGTGGTCGACTACGGCTGCGGCTCGGGGGTCCTGGCGATCGCCGCGGCCCGCCTGGGCGCCGAAACCGTGTGGGCGGTGGACAACGATCCACAGGCCCTGCTGGCGACCGAGGACAACGCCGCGCGCAACGAGGTCGGCGGGCGCATCCGGACCTTCCTGCCGGACGACCTGCCGGCGCTGCAGGCCGACGTGGTGGTGGCCAACATCCTGGCCGGACCGCTGCTCACCCTGGCGCCACTGCTGGCGCACCTTGCCCGGCCGGGCGGCCACCTTGCCCTCTCCGGCATTCTGGCCGAACAGGCCGCCGAGGTCGCCACCGCCTATGCACCGTGGTTCGAACTGGAACCGCCGACACAGCAGGAGGAGTGGGTGAGGCTGGAGGGGACAAGGCGGAGTTGATCGGCCAATCGGTTGGGGGCTGCCGCTATGGTCTCAAGTTCCTGTCCCGATCAGCCGATCCACTGATTGACCGATCACCGGGCCCGATTAACGAATCCCCAAAAATCAGCTACATTGGCACCCATGTACGCGCAATGCCCAAACTGCCAGACCGTCTTCGACGTCGCCGATGAGGATCTTGCGGCCGCCGATGGCATGGTCTGCTGCGGCGTCTGCGAACACGTCTTCAAGGCCACGGACCAGGTGATCGACAACCTGCCCGACGCCTCGGCCACGGCCGAGGCGGAGGCCGCGCCGGCCGTCGCCGAGGCGGCCGCCGATGCCACCGAGGAGTTCGACCCGGACGCTGCGGCCGCCGCCCCCGCGGAGGATTTCGCCCGCAGCCTGGCCGAGGCCGAGCTGCGCGCCTCCCAGGAACCGGCCAAGCGCCGCAGCGTCGTCGGCACCCTGTTCTGGTCGCTTGCCACTCTGGTGCTGTTCGCCGGACTCGGCCTGCAGGCGGTCTATGCCCTGCGTGGCGACCTGGCCGACAACCCCACCTTCGCCCCGGTGGTCGAAGCACTGTGCGACGTGGTCCACTGCAGCATGCCGGTGCGGCGTGACCTGGACAAAGTGGTCCTGCAGGACCGCGACGTGCGCAGCGACCCCGGGCATCCCGGGACCCTGCTGATCACCGCCAAACTGGTCAATCAGGCGCAGTACCCTCAGCCCTTCCCCCTGCTGCGGCTGACCCTCTCGGACTACAACGGCACCGTGCTCGCGGCCCGAGACTTCAAGCCGGCTGAGTACCTGGCCGACGCCCGAGGGGCCACGGAGATGCCCAGCGACCAGCCCTTCGTGCTGCGTCTGGAGGTGGCCGACCCAGGCAAGAACGCCTCCGCATTCCAGTTTCAGCTCTATTGAAACCGGCCACCTCCGCGCGCTTTAACCGCCCGCCGGTTGCCGGTATGATTGGGCGCTTTCCCGCTAGCCAGTCACACACTCCGCCACCATGCAGATCGGGCCGTACGCGCTGAAGAACAACCTGGTCCTCGCCCCGATGGCCGGCGTCACCGATCGCCCGTTCCGCCAGCTCTGCCGTGAGCTGGGCGCCGGCATGGCGGTGTCCGAGATGGTCTCCTCCAACTCCCTGCTCTGGGGCAGTGAGAAAACGCGGCGCCGGGCCGACCACGCCGGCGAGGATGAACCGCGCTCGGTGCAGATCATGGGCGCCGACCCGCGACTGATGGCCGAGGCGGCGCGCCACAACGCCGCACGCGGCGCGCAGATCATCGACATCAACATGGGCTGCCCGGCGAAGAAGGTCTGCA
>CAZMMH010000022.1:0-15261 GCA_964567315.1 uncultured Gammaproteobacteria bacterium | reverse complement strand
ACCTGGTGGGTGGCCTGCGCCAGTTCTGCTGGGAGCACGGGCGTATGGAGTCGCGCATGGTCGAGGGACAGGGGGAGGCGGGGGCCAAGTTCTCCGACTATTTCGAGTACGACGAGCCGCTCAAGGCGATCCCCTCCCACCGTGCCCTGGCCCTGTTCCGCGGCCGCAACGAGGGCGCGCTCAAGCTCACCCTCAAGGTGGAGGGCCAGGACGATCTGGAGCCGGGTGTGATGGGCGCCTGCGAGGCGCGCATCTGCGAACGTTTCGGCATCCGCGACCAGGGCCGCGCCGCCGACCGCTGGCTGCTGGAGACAGCGCGCTGGGCCTGGCGGGTGAAGATATCCCTGCACGTGGACCTGGAGCTGATGATGCGGCTCAAGGACGCGGCGGAGGAGGAGGCGATCCGGGTCTTCGGCGAGAACCTGCGCGACCTGCTGCTGGCCGCGCCGGCGGGGCCCCGCGCCACCCTCGGCCTTGACCCGGGCCTGCGCACCGGGGTGAAGGTCGCCGTGGTGGACGCCACCGGCAAGCTGGTGGACACCGCGACCATCTATCCCCACGCGCCGAAAAACCAGTGGGACGGCTCGATCAGCGAACTGGCCAAGCTGGCCGCCAAACACAAGGTGGAACTGATCGCCATCGGCAACGGCACCGCCTCCCGCGAGACCGACAAGCTGGCCGCCGAGCTGATCAAGCGCCATCCGGAGCTGCGCCTGAACAAGGTGATGGTGAGCGAGGCCGGCGCCTCGGTCTATTCCGCCTCGGAGCTGGCCGCGCGCGAGTTTCCCGAACTGGACGTCAGTCTGCGCGGCGCCGTCTCCATCGCCCGCCGCCTGCAGGACCCGCTGGCCGAGCTGGTGAAGATCGAGCCCAAGGCCATCGGCGTCGGCCAGTACCAGCACGATGTGGCCCAGACCAAGCTGGCGCGCACCCTGGACGCGGTGGTGGAGGACTGCGTGAACGCCGTCGGCGTCGACGTCAACACCGCCTCCGGTGCCCTGCTGACCCGGGTCGCCGGCCTCAACACCTCCCTGGCCGCCAACATCGTCAGCCACCGTGACGCCAACGGTGCCTTCCGCGACCGCCGCCAGCTGCTGGAGGTGTCGCGCCTGGGACCCAAGGCCTTCGAGCAGTGCGCCGGCTTTCTGCGCATCATGCATGGCGACAATCCGCTGGACGCCTCGGCGGTGCACCCCGAGGCCTACCCGGTGGTGGAGCGGATCATGGCCAGCACCAGCCGCGACATCCGGGCCCTGATCGGCGACGGCCGCTTCCTCAGGGGGCTGTCCGCCAACGACTTCACCGACGAGCGCTTCGGCGAGCCCACCGTGCGCGACATCATCGGCGAGCTGGAGAAGCCCGGGCGCGATCCGCGTCCCGGGTTCAAGACCGCCGCCTTCCAGGAGGGGGTGGAGCAGCTCAAGGACCTGGCGCAGGGGATGGTGCTGGAGGGCGTGGTCACCAACGTCACCAACTTCGGCGCCTTCGTCGACATCGGCGTCCACCAGGACGGTCTGGTGCACATCTCCGCGCTGGCCGATAAGTTCGTCAAGGACCCGCGCGAGGTGGTCAAGGCGGGCGATGTGGTCAAGGTCAAGGTGCTGGAGGTGGACCTCAAGCGCAAGCGCGTGGCTCTGAGCATGCGCATGGGCGACGACCCCCGCGAGCACAAGGCGGAACGTCCGAGCCGCGACGAGCGCCGCCCCGGCAAGGGCCGCCCGCCCCAGCAGCGCCAGGAGCCCAAACCGATGGGCGCCATGGCTGAGGCGTTCGCCCGGCTGAAACGTTGAACAAGACTGGTCTCGCGCAAAGGCGCAAAGGCGCCAAGGGGAAATCGTTAGTTCGTTGACTCGTGAACTCGTGAATTCGGCCGGTCAATCGGCGTGACGCCTTTCCGAATCAACGAGCTAACGAATTGACCGATTGCCGCATTTCAACTTTGCGCCTTTGCGTCTCTGCGTGAGGCCGTCTTTCGCTTTTCCTGAGCTTCATCCGGCAGTGTCGCCATGGCCCGTCCCAGGCGGGCGATGCCGGATTCGATCGCCTCGGGTTCGGCGTTGGTGAAGTTGAGGCGCAGGTCATTGCTGTCGTTGCGGTCCAGATAGAACGGGTGGCCGGGGACGAAGGCCACCTTCTCCGCCATGGCCCGCGCGAACAGCCGCACCGTCGAGGTGCCTTCGGGGAGGGTGGCCCAGAGGAACATGCCGCCCTCGGCCGGCGCGACCCGGGCCGCCGCCGGGAAGTGGCGGCCGATCGCCGCCAGCATGGCCTGCATCTGTGCGGCGTAGGCCGTGCGGACGCGCGCCAGGTGGTCGTCCAGGGACTCGTTGCGCAGGTAGCGCAGGAGCACGTGCTGGGAGAAGCTGTTGCTGTGCAGGTCGGTGGCCTGTTTCGCCAGCAGCAGCCGCTGCATCAGCCACGGCGGCGCCACCACCCAGCCGAGGCGGAAGGCGGGGGCGACGCTCTTGGAGAAGGAGCCGAGTAGCACCGTCTGCCGCGGCAGCAGGTGGGCGAAGGAGGGCGCCGGCTCACCGGCGAAGCGGAGCTCGCCATAGGGGTCGTCCTCGATCAGCAGCATCTCCCGCCCCGCCAGCAATTGCGCCAGTGCCTCACGGTTGGCCGTGGAATAGGTTGCCCCGCTGGGGTTCTGGAAGTTGGGCACCGTGTAGAGCAGCTTGGCCGCCTGACTGCGCAGCGTGTGCTCCAGGCGGGAGCTGTCCAGCCCTTCCGCGGACAGAGGCACCGGCAGGAATTGCGGGCGGTAGAGGGAGAAGGCCTGAATCGCCCCCAGATAGCCCGGCGCCTCCAGGGCCACGCCATCGCCCGGGTCCAGCAGCACCTTGCCCAGCAGGTCGAGGGCCTGCTGCGAGCCGCTGGTGATCAGGATCCGCTCCGGCGCGATGTTCAGGCCGCGGTCACGGTAGCGGTCGGCAATCCACTCCCGCAGTTCGCCCAGGCCCTCGCTGCTGCTGTACTGCAGCACCGTGCCGGCGCTGTCGCTCAGCACCCGTTCCGCCGCGCAGGCCAGTTCGGCTGCGGGGAAGTGGACCGGGTTGGGCAGGCCGCCGGCGAAGGAGGTGATCGCCGGGTCGGACGCGGCCTTGAGGATGTCGCGGACGAAGGAACTGCGCAGGGCGGCCGCGCGCGCCGAGAATAGCCGCTCCATGGCTAGCCCACGCTCGCCGGGGGTGCGGCGAGGGTGCCCGTCAGGTACAGAACCGCGTGGCCCCCGATCAGCACCCGTTCGCCGCGCAGGCGGCAGAAGAGCTCGCCGCCGCGGGTCGAAAGCTGGCGCGCATGCAATTCGTTGCGTCCCAGCCGCGCCGCCCAGTACGGCACCAGGCTGCAGTGGGCCGAGCCGGTCACCGGGTCCTCGTCGATGCCGTGGTGGGGGGCGAAGAAGCGGGAGACGAAGTCGCAGTCGTCGCCCGGCGCGGTGACGATGACTCCGCGCTTCTCGGTCAATCTGGCCAGGGCGGTGAAGTCGGGGCGCAGACGGCGCAGCGTCGCCGCATCCTCCAGCACCACCAGGTAGTCCTTGGCCGCCAGCACCGGTGCGGGTTCGACACCGAGCCCCGCGAGCAGGGCCGCCGGCGGCGTCACCACCGGGACCGGCGCCAGGGCGGGGAAGTCGAGGGTGAGGCGGTCGCCGTCGCGGCTCACCGTCAGCGTTCCGCTGGCCGAGGCGAATTCGACCCGCTCGGCCGCGGGATCGATGAAACGGAAATGGACATAGGCGCTGGCCAGGGTGGCGTGGCCGCAGAGGTCCACCTCGGTGGTGGGGGTGAACCAGCGAATGCGCGGCCCCTCCGGCTCCGAAACCACGAACGCGGTCTCGGACAGATTGTTTTCCGCCGCCACCGCCTGCATCCAGGCGTCGTCCGGCCACGCCGCCAGCAGGCAGACCGCCGCCGGGTTGCCGCCGAACAGCGCGCTGCTGAAGGCGTCCACCTGGTAGAGGGGGATGGTGTCGTGCATGGGCGGTCTCCCTGTTGCTGCGGGTTGAAGCCACCCTAGCGCGTTGCTGTTCGACATAACAGATACAGGTTAGGATGAAATGAACCATAACAGAGGTGGCGACGTGGAGGGCGGGCGTTTTCTCTATCAGCAGCTGGCCGAGGAGCTGCGCACGGCAGTCCGCCAGGGCCTGTACCCGGTCGGCAGCCGCCTGCCCTCGCTGCGCCGACTGTGTAGCCAGCACGGGGTGAGCCTGGCCACGGCGGTGCAGGCCCTGCGTTCCCTGGAAGAGGCGGGGGAGGTGGAGGCCCGCGCGCGCTCCGGCTACTTCGTGCGGCCGGCGCCGGGACCGTCGAAGCACGAGCCGGCGGTGAGCCGGCCGCGCATGCGCCCGCGCGAGGTGGGGACGGCGCAACTGGCCCTGGAGATGCTGGCCGAGGCGCGCGCCCCCGGCCTGCTGCGTCTCGGCGCGGCGGTTCCCGGCGCCGAGTTGCTGCCCCTGGGGGCCCTCTCCCGGGCCCTCGCCGGGGTGGCCCGGCGCCACCCGGAGACCGCGGCGCTCTATGAGCCGGCCGAAGGCAACGCCGCCCTGCGCCGGCAGGTGGCGCGGCACCTGCGCCGGGCGGGGATCCGCTGCCGGCCGGACGAGGTGTTGATCACCAACGGCTGCATGGAGGCGCTGACCCTCTCCCTGCGGGCCCTGACCCGCCCCGGCGACGCCGTGGCCATCGAGTCTCCCAGCTATTACGGCCTGCTGCAGGCGATCGCCGCCCTCGGCCTGCATGCGGTGGAGGTGCCGACCGATCCGCGTCACGGCGTCGAGTTGGATGCGCTGGAGCGGCTGTTGGCGCGCGGCGTGGTGCGCGCCTGCCTGTTCATGCCCGGCTTCCACAACCCCCTCGGGGCCAGCATGCCGGAGGCGGCCAAGCGCCGGCTGGTGGCCATGACCGCGGCGGCCGGGGTGCCGCTGGTGGAGGACGACGTCTTCGGCGACTTGGCCTTCCAGCAGCCCCGGCCGGCCGCGGCCAAGGCCTTCGACGACGCAGGCGAGGTGGTCTATTGCGCCTCGTTCTCGAAGAGCCTGGCCCCCGGCTACCGCATCGGCTACATGCTGCCGGGGCGCCACTTCGAGACGGTGCGTCACCTGAAGATGCTGGGCAACATCACCACCGCCGGCCCGCTGCAGCTGGCCCTGGCGGAGTTCCTGGCACGGGGCGGCTATCCACGCATCCTGGACCGCGCCGTTGCCGTCTACCGGGCGCGGGTCGAGGCGCTGCGCCAGGCGGTGCTGGAGCACTTCCCCACCGGGACCCGGGTCACCCGGCCCCGGGGCGGTTTCGTCCTCTGGCTGCAACTGCCCCCGGGCGTGGACAGCGTGGCCCTCTATCGGGCCGGGCTGGAGGCGGGCATTGCGGTGACGCCCGGACTCATCTTTTTCCCTCGCGGCGACGATCGGCGCCACCTGCGTCTGAGCTGCGGTCAGGTGGAGAGCGACGAGGGTGGCGAGGCGGTGCAGCGCCTGGGGGCCCTGGCGCGGGCGATGAGCACGGCTTGAGGCGGCGGTCCGGGCTCAGGCGTCCCGTTCGACACGGTTGCGCCCCTGCTCCTTGGCCCGGTAGAGCGCCTCGTCGGCACGCTGCATCAGGCTCTCCAGCGAACGGTCGGCCTCCTGCAGCTCGGCCAGGCCGATGCTCACCGTGACCGTCACGGGGCTGCCGTCGGGGGCCTCCACCGACGAGGTCTCGATCGCCCGGCGCAGGCGTTCGGCGCTCTCGGCAGCCGGTTCGAGGGGGGTCTCCGGCAGCACCACGATGAACTCCTCGCCGCCGTAGCGGCCGAGGATGTCGACCCGGCGCAGGGTATCGTGACAGATCCCGGCCAGCAGCTTGAGCACCCGGTCGCCGGTGCCGTGGCCGTGGCCGTCGTTGACCCGCTTGAAGTGGTCGGCGTCCACCATCATCACCGTCAGCGGCCGGTGGTAGCGGCGGGCGTGGACGAAGGCCTGGCCGGCGAGATGGGAGAAATGGTGGCGGTTGTAGGCCCCGGTGAGGCCGTCGGTGGTGGCCTGAGCCTTCAGCTTGTCCTCGGCGCTGCGCGAATCGGTGACGTCGATGCCTACCGAGACCAGGTGGCTGATGGCGCCGCCACCGTTGAATAGGGGGCTGGTGGACCAGGCGATCAGGCGTTCGCGCTTGTTCTGATCCACCGCCCAGTGCTCGAAGCGCCCAGGCCGGCCGCTGGCGATGACCCGGTTGTAGTGGCTGACGATGCGGTCCTGCTGCTCCGCGGCGAGGCTGTCGCAGTCGGGGTCGGGCGTGAGGTCGTCGAGCAGCAGGCAGCGCAGCCGTTCCGCATAGGCGTTGCGGTAGGTCACGCGCCAGTCCGTGTCCACCATCACCACCGCGGCGCCGAGGCTTTCCAGCAGGGAACGATAAAAGCTGCCGGTCGAGCCGGTCTCGACCGCAGGCGACGCGAGCTGCGAATGGAGAAGACTGTCCAGTTCGCTGATTAACTGGTCGTGGTTCACGATGCGCTTCCGTGTCTGCGCGCTCAGCATACATCAGTTGGGCAGCGTAAAGGCAGGGCGTGGCAAAATTGTGACCACCATCGGAAAAAATCCGGGGAATTAACCAGTTGCACGGTTGCGGAGGGTGCCACTTGTGTCGGCGGCGGATTTCTCGGAAAATAATTAGCAATGCATTTAATAGGAATGTAGCAAATGGGGCCGCTTACGGAACGGGAACAGTTGAGCATGGCGATCGGCGAGGTGAGCCGGTTGTGGCGGACCCTTCTCGACGAACGCCTGCGGCCGCTGGGCCTGAGTCAGGCGCGCTGGATGGTGCTGCTGCAGCTCTCGCGCCGTGGTGACGGGGTCGTGCAGAAGGCCCTGGCGGGTTGGCTCGGAATCGAGGGACCGACCCTGGTGCGGCTGCTGGACCGCATGGCCGAGGACGGCTGGATAGAGCGCCGCGAGTCGGTCGAGGACCGCCGGGCCAAGACCGTTCACCTCACCGGGCAGGCCCAGGCGGTGATCGAAAAGATCAACGCGGTGGCCAGCGAACTGCGCCAGGAGCTGCTGGAGGGTATGGCGCCGGCGGATATGCAGGTCTGCATCAAGGTGCTGCAACGGATCAAACACAAGGCCGAGGCCCTCTGACAATCCCTTGGCGGGTTCGGCACGGAGAATCTCATGCGTACGAAGATCGGTTTGCTGGCTGGCGCGGTGGCGGCCGGCGCGGTGGCTATCTGGGGTTACCAGGGCTACGCCGCGCGTCATCCGGGTACCGACGATGCATATGTGGGCGCCGACGTGGTGCGCATCGCGCCGCGGGTCGCCGGGCGGGTGCTGGAGGTGCCGATCAGCGACCAGCAGCAGGTGAAGCGCGGCCAGTTGCTGTTCCGCATCGATCCCGCCACCTTCCGTTTCTCGCTGGAGCAGGCCCGTGCCCGGCTGGCCCTGGCCCGGCGCCAGGTCTCCTCGGCCCAGGCGGCGGTGGAGTCGGCCCGGGCCGAGGTGCATAACCGCGAGGTGCTGCTGGCCAACGCCCGTGCCAAGGCGGAGCGGACCCGGCACCTGATCAGCCAGGCCTACACCTCCAAGCAGAGCGCCGAGGATGCCGAGGCCGAATACAAGAGCGCCGAGGCCAACCTGGGCGTGGCCCACGCCCAGTTCGACGAGGCGCAGCGTCAGCTGGGCGCACCGGGCGATGCCAACGACCGGGTGATCGCGGCCCAGGCGGCGCTGGATCAGGCGCAATGGAACCTGGACAACACCGAGGTGGATGCCCCCTGCGACGGACAAGTGGGCCAGATGAACCTGCGCCCGGGTAGCGTGGTCAGCGCCGACAGCAGTGTCTTCGTGGTGGTCTGCGCCAGGCACTACTGGGTGGACGCCAACTTCAAGGAGACCGAGCTCGAGTACCTGCGGGTCGGTCAGCCGGCCGAGGTGGAGGTCGACATGTACCCGGGGCACACCTTCCACGGCACGGTGGAGAGCATCAGTGCCGCCTCCGGCTCGGCCTTCTCGCTGTTGCCGCCGCAGAACGCCAGTGGCAATTGGGTCAAGGTGACCCAGCGGGTGCCGGTGCGCATCCGTATCGACGACCCGCCCGCTGATTTCCCCCTGCGGGTGGGGACCAGCGCGGTGGTCAGCGTCGATGCCCGCGCGGTGCCGGCCAAGCCTGCGCCGCCCGGCGGCGGTTCATGACGGCGCAGCAGCACCGGCTGGCGATCAGCATCGCGGTCATGTCGGCGACCGTGATGCAGGTGCTCGACACCACCATCGTCAACGTCGCCCTGCCCCATATGCAGGGCCAGCTGGGGGCGACGCCGGACCAGATCAGCTGGGTCCTGACCAGCTACATGGTCGCCTCCGGCATCTTCATGCCGCTCACCGGCTATTTCTCCGACCGACTCGGGCAGAAGCGCTTCCTGCTCGCGAGCATCGTCGGCTTCGTGGTCTCCTCGGTGCTTTGCGGCCTCTCCACCAGCCTGGGTGAAATCGTGGTGTTCCGCCTGCTCCAGGGGATCGCCGGCGCGGCCCTGGTACCCCTGTCCCAGTCGATCATGGTGGACACCTATCCCCATGAGGAACGGGGCAAGGCGATGGCGGTGTGGGGTATCGGGGTCATGGTCGGGCCGATCCTCGGTCCGACCCTCGGCGGCTGGCTGACGGAGACCATGTCCTGGCGCTGGACCTTCTTCATCAACCTGCCGGTGGGTATCCTCTCGGTGCTGCTGGCCCTGCGCTACATTCCCGACACCGAGCGCAAGGCGCGCAACATGGACTGGATGGGGCTGGGCCTGCTCGCCCTCGGCATCGGCGCCCTGCAGTACCTGCTCGACCGCGGCCAGCAGGACGACTGGTTCTCGGCGCCGTCGATCCAGTTCGCCCTCTACCTTTGCGTGGTCGGCTTCGTCGGTTTCCTGCTGCACGCCCGCAGCCATCGCGGCCACGCCCTGTTCAGCCCGAGCATCTTCGCCGACCGTAATTTCGCCACCGCCAGCATTCTCATGGCCTTTCTCGGTCTCGGCCTCTACGGGGCCATGCTGCTGCAGCCGCTGATGCTGGAGAACGTGCTCGACTACCCGACCGTCACCACCGGCCTCGTGCTGGCGCCGCGCGGGTTCGCCAGTATGTTCAGCATGATGCTGGTGGGGCGCCTGATCGGCCGGGTGGACGCCCGCGCCCTGATTGTAAGCGGGATCCTGATTTTCAGCGCCGGCTCCTGGATGACCACCCAGTACACCCTGGTGATGGGCATGGCCTGGGTGATCATGCCGATGGTGCTGCAGGGGCTGGGTCTCGGCATGATCTTCGTGCCTCTGTCGACCCTGGCCTTTTCCACCCTGCCGCGCCAGCATTCGGCGGAGGCGGCCGGCATGTACAGCCTGCTGCGCACCATCGGTGCCGGTATCGGTATCTCCATCGTCGCCACTGTGCTTACCCGGCATACCCAGATCGCCTGGCATAACATCGGCAGCCATGTGACCCCGTACAGCGCGGCGGTGAACAGCTACCTGGCGCCCCTGGGGATGGCCGTGCAGAGCCCGCAGGGGGCCGGGGTCCTGGCCGGCGAACTGGGCCGTCAGGCCTACATGCTGGCCTTCCTCGACGCCTACATTTTCGTCACCGTGGCCTTCCTGACGATGCTGCCGCTGGTGTTCAGGATGAAGGTGAAGACGGCCCCGGCGGTGGCCGCGCCGGTTGCGAGCGATTGATCGTCCGGCTTCGGTTGCCGCTGCCGCATGTGGTAGGCTATACGTTCATTTGTCCGATGAACGGAGGCGGGATCCGCCCCCTGCGGAAGTGCCACAGCCCATGCAGATGCCCGAAGCGAAAACCCTGAACCAGCCGAAGAGCGCCTACACCAAAGACGAACTGTTGCAGTGCGGTCGCGGCGAGCTGTTCGGGCCCGGCAACGCCCAGTTGCCGCTGCCGCCGATGCTTATGTTCGACCGCATCACGCACATCGACGAAACGGGTGGCAGCTACGGCAAGGGCGAGATCGTCGCCGAGCTCGACATCAGTTCCGACCTGTGGTTCTTCGACTGTCATTTCCACAATGATCCGGTGATGCCGGGTTGTCTCGGCCTCGACGCCATGTGGCAGCTGGTGGGTTTCTATCTGGGCTGGAAGGGCGGTCCCGGACGTGGCCGTGCGCTGGGTGCCGGCGAGGTCAAGTTCACCGGTCAGGTGACCCCGGCCAACAAGCTGGTCACCTACCGGATCAGCCTCAAGCGGGTGATCATGCGCAGGCTGTTCATGGGCATCGCCGATGCCGTCATGGAGGTGGATGGCCGTGAGATCTACAGCGCCAAGGACCTGCGCGTCGGCCTGTTCACCTCGACCGAAAACTTCTGAATGTTCAAAGCGGGCAGGGGGGTCTGCGCTTGAGACGTGTCGTCATTACCGGTCTCGGTATCGTTTCCAGCATCGGCAACAATGCGGCCGAGGTGAGCGCGTCCCTGCGCGCCGGCCGCTCCGGCATCGTCTTTGCCGACGAATACGCCGAGCTGGGCTTCCGCTCCCGGGTCCACGGGACGGTCAAACTCGATCCGGCGGAGCGGATCGACCGCAAGCTGTTCCGTTTCATGGGCAATGCCGCGGCCTACAACTACATCGCCATGCAGGAGGCGATCGCCGACGCCGGCCTCGAAGAGGGCGACGTCTCCAACGAGCGCAGCGGCCTGATCATGGGTTCCGGCGGCGGCTCCAACGAGAACGTGGTTGCGGCGGTGGATCTGTTGCGCGCGAAGGGTGTGCGCCGGGTCGGGCCCTATATGGTGCCGCGCACCATGGCCAGCACCACCTCCGCCTGCCTTTCCACCTTCTACAAGATCCGCGGCGTCAACTACTCGATCAGCTCGGCCTGCGCCACCAGTGCCCACTGCATCGGCAATGCCTATGAGCAGATCGTGCTCGGCAAGCAGGACCTGATGTTCGCCGGCGGTGGCGAGGAGTTGCACTGGAGCATGTCGGTGCTGTTCGATGCCATGGGTGCGCTCTCCTCCAAGTACAACGACGCCCCGGAGACCGCCTCCCGCCCCTACGACGTGAGCCGTGACGGCTTCGTCATCGCCGGTGGCGGCGGCGTGGTGGTGCTCGAGGATCTCGAGCGGGCAAAGGCGCGCGGCGCGAAGATCTACGCCGAGCTGGTCGGTTACGGTGCCACCTCCGACGGCTACGACATGGTCGCCCCCTCCGGTGAGGGCGCCATGCGCTGCATGCAGCAGGCGATGGCCACGGTGGACACGCCGGTCGACTATATCAACGCCCACGGCACCAGCACCCCGGTGGGTGACACCAAGGAGCTGGAGGCGATCCGCGATACCTTCGCCGACAAGCGGGTGCCGCCGGTCAGCTCCACCAAGTCCCTCACCGGTCACGCCCTCGGCGCCGCCGGCGTCAACGAGGCGATCTACTCCCTGCTGATGCAGCAGGAGGGCTTCATCAGTGCCTCCGCCAATATCACGGAGCTGGATCCCGCGGCGGAGGGCATGCCGATCGTGCGCGAGCTGCAGGAGGGCGTCACCCTGGATACGGTGATGTCCAACAGCTTCGGCTTCGGCGGCACCAACTGCTCTTTGGTGTTCCGCCGCTTCAACGGCTGACGCCCCGCTACGGCGGGCGGCCTTCCTTCAGCAGGGTTCGAATTCGGCGTGTTCCGCCGGCATGGCGGCAAGCTTGGGGCGGGGTGGTCGGCGCCGGGCGGCAGTCAGCCCCGCTGGGCCAGCTGCGCCTCCGCTCCTTCCGAATGCCCCTCGTCGTCTTCCAGCCAATCCAGCAGGGGCGTCCACTGGGCCCGCGTGGCACCGATGCCGCGGACCTCGAGCTCGTGCACGCCGAGGCCCTGCTCGGCGGCGCGCGCGTAGTGGCCGGTGTCGCGCACCTGGGCCACCAGCGGAATGCCCAACGACTCGAGTACCTTCTGGAATTCGCGGTAGACCTGGGTGGTGCCCCGCACCCGGTTGGCCACCACCGCGATGCGCGGCGGAGTGGGTTGGGCCTTGAGCAGGATGTTGCGGATGAAGTTGGCGGTGGCGTGAATGTCGAAGGGCGAGGGGAGCACCGGCACCAGTACGTAGTCCACTCCGCGGAGCATGTCGGCGAGCAGCGGTCCTTCGGCGCCGGCCGGGGCGTCGGTGATGACGTATTGGGTGCCTGGCGGGACGCGCATCTGGAAGGTGCGGGTGAGGCCGCCGCTCGGCCGGCGGAAGGCGGCGACGCCATGGATCGACGGCAGCTCGGAGGAGCGCAGATCGAGCCACTGACTGGAGGAACCCTGGGGGTCGTGGTCGAACAGGGCGACCTTGTGCCCGTGCCCCGCGCAGCAGGCGGCCAGATTGGTCGCCAGCGTGGTCTTGCCGCAGCCGCCCTTGCTGTTGACCACGAGTACGCGGCGCGGCGTTGGTGCGGCGCGGCGGTCGAGCACGGTGGTGTCCAGAGGCAGATTCATCGCGTAACCAGGGAGCGTTTCCCGTTTGGTGTTGGAGAATGCCGTAAATTCCTTTAAGCCTATGGGTAATTTCCCGCAAATACAACCGCTACGGCGCGATCGGAGCGGATTGGGCCCGGTAGGCATGAGGCCAGTCTAACGGCTGACTTGTATCCAAACTGTTAACGGGATCACGGCAATGCTGTTTGCGCCGCCCCCGCTACGGCTCTTCGCTCGGGCCGGCGTTGTAGGCGACCGTGAATTCGGCCAGCGCCGCCGCGAGGTCGCCGCTGGCGCCGATCCGGTGCCAGAATTCCGGAAACTCCTCTGTGGCCGTCTCCAGCTGCAGCACCATGCTGTTCCGCCGTCGGCGCAGGAACGTCTCGATGTTGGCGCTGACCGTGTCCACGTAGTCGAGGGCGATCTCCAGCGCGTGGTCCTGCAGGTCGTCGTTCAGCCCGAGATAGATGCCGTGGGCGTAGGCGGGGATGATCATGCCGGGTTCGAGCCGCCGCGCGTAGCTGCGGGCCACGGCCATCCGTTCGCGTTGCAGGTGGAGGTAGAAGACGTCGCGGGGAAAGCGTCGTTCCAGACGGCCCAGGAACCAGGCCAGGCGGTTGTCGGATTCGATGTGGTTGGGCGGGTACTCCAGCCGCCCGCACCCGAGGATGCCGGCGCGGCTCTCGTGGCCGGTGGTGTAGTTGCCGATGTGGCGGCAGGCGCGCTCGAAGGTGGTCGAGCCGCAGCGCCCGGTGCTCAGGACGAAGACGTTCATCGCCCGGCCGCTCGCGTCCGAGCGTCCGCGTCCAGGGCGGCCGCCCAGGCCACGCGGTCGTCGGTATAGGCGGCGAGCGCCCGCTCGATCTCGGCACGCCGCCGATCGCGCTCCGGCCCCGGCTCGATCAGGCGGTAGGCGCGGGTGCCGGCGCCGAAGTTGCGTGCGATGTTGGCGAAAAATTCGCGGAAACGGTTCACTGCCGTTGCGGCCTCGGGCCTGTGCTGCCACCACTGGTCTGGATCGTCGAGCAGGCTCCGGGCCTGTTCCAGTCGGGCCATGATCGCCGCACCCTGTTCGCGATAGCGTCGCCGCATGTTCTCCTCCACGTCGTCGAGTATGGTTCCGAGTTCCGCGGCGGCGATGCGGGATTGCGGATAGCCCTGCTCGATCAGGCGCTCCATGGCAAACAGCATCAGGTCGCCGAAGAACTGCCGCTCGAACTCCCCCGAGAGGTCGGTGGCGCTCGCCTCGCGGCTCACCCCGGGACGGAATTCGAAGCGCTCGTCCGTTTCCACCGTGCGGGTATGCAGCAGCGGCAGATTGGCGGAGACGAAGCGGTCACCCAGTTCGGCCCGCAGCAGCCGCCCCAGCACCGGGCCGGCCATGCGCAGCTTGAGTGGCGCGAAGGGAACGAAGTGGCGCAGCCCCGCGGCGGTGCAGACGTAGTTGCCCGTGTAGACCGTGCGCGCCGGGGTCAGCGTTTCGAAGCCGTCGCCGTGCTCGAACAGTGTGACGCGGGTCGGGTGCTCGCCATGGAAAAAGCGGTCGAGGCGGGCGGCGAAATCCTCCAGACAGGCGCGGTGGTCATGGGCGCCGTCCAGGCCGCAGCGGTAGCGGTAGCTCGGCCGTTCGCCGCGGAAGCCGAACAGGTCGGCCATGTCGTGGTAGGCGGCATCGTTCACCGCGGGCGCCGCCTCGCCGTGAAAACCGCATGCCGCCTCCGGCGCCTCCGTCGCCAGCTCTTGCAGGAAGCCGACCAGGTCGGCGAGAAAGTTGTCGGCCATCACCGCGGGCGAGACCGGCGGGTCACCGACCACCTTGCCCGTGAGCAACTGCGCGTCGCCGCGGCTGAAGATCCGGTCCAGGTGATAGAAATAATTTACCGCCGCCACGTCCCGTTGGCCCTCGGCGGTCAGCGTCCGCACCATGAACTGTTCGTCGCTGTCGACGAACATGAACAGCGTCGGTTCGCCGGGGCGTTGCAGGCCGTTGGCCAGCAGGCAGGCGAGGTTGCGGGTGATGGAGGCACCCTTGTGGGCGAAGCCGTGGGCGAGCGGGTCGCCGAGCACTCCCGCCAACGCGGCGTAGCGTGCCGCCGGCAGGGCCCGGAGCAGGGCCTCCTGGGCACCGGCGTCGAAGTGACGGACGTCGAGGCCCTGTCGCGCATGGGCGGAGACGATCTCCCCGTTGTCTGCGATCACCGCCGGATCCCGGGAGTCGTCGGCGATCACCACCGTCAGCTTGCGGTAGCGCCCCTGTCCGAGCCCGCCATAGGCGAAGGTTTCGCAGAGTTGCAGCAGGCTGGCGAGGATGTTGCCCAGGTGTTGCGGCCGGTCGGCCACCGGGATGATGACCACAAAGCGGTGCCGGCGGTCGTCGCCGCGGGCGGCGAGGCGCTGCTCCTGTTCGCGGAAGGCGGCCTGGTAGAGCGCCAGGGCGGCGGCGTCGGGCGGGCTCGCCCAGAGTGCCTGCTCGAGTGCCGGCAGCAGCTCGTCGAACAGGGCGCAGCTCGCCTGCGGACTCAGTTCGTCCCGCTCCAGGCGCCGGCGCGCCGCCGCCAGGTCCGGCCCCGCGGGGTAGAGCTCGAGCAGCCGTAGCAGTTCCGGAGAGTGGAGCCTTGCCACGGGCGTCGCTCAGCGCCTCGAGTTGTAGCCGGGGAAGGCGTTGCGGTCGAGCATGATCTCCATCAGGTTCACGCCGGCGGCAAGATCGAGGCTGCCGAAGGCGGCGTCCAGATCGGCCTCCGTTTCGATCCGGCGGTGCTGGATGCCGAAGGCGGCGGCCAGCTGGGCGTAGTCCGGGTTGGTGAAGTCGCAGTCGATGTAGCGTCCCTGGTACTGCTGCGACTGATTCTTGCGGATCAGACCC